>JAYTQD010000705.1:0-2460 GCA_043746935.1 Acidobacteriaceae bacterium
CGCAGGCGAGACCACTCAGCCACTGGTGGCGTGGCACAAGCGCGCCTTCGGCTGCATCGTCATATGGTTCTTCTTCGGTCCAGTGTGGAGTTTGGCCACGTCATGGCGTCGAGCGCACTGACGCCTAACCCTTTCATCGAGGGGACGCTTTCCGGCCTACGGCCTCCAAGCGCCCCTCATGTCAAACGTTGGGCGTCATGTATCGGGCGAACGACTTTGAAGGAGGTCTCGCTTTCTGTAGCGTCTTGGCCGTTGCCTTGTGCGCTGTTGGGATTGGGGCTCGAACAGCTTTCGGGGTAACAGTGTTCTTGCTTTGCACCAGCTCCGCCTGGTGAGGCAGCAGACCTGACTGCAGGTGCCGGCCACACCCGCGCCAATACCCACTTGCGGACAACGCCTAAGTCACGCAAACTGAACATACAGCGTCGGCGAAGGCTGCGGGCGGCGGCGATGCAGGTGGTTGCGACGACCGCGCTGACCGCGGGCCTGGCGCCGAAAGCTGGGCCCGGTGGTACTAGGTGCACTGTCGCTATATGGAGCTATCAGAAGTCCAACGGTTCGTTCCTTTGAAATCTCGAAGATCGTCAAATGAAGTTTTGGACCCGCTACGAAGTCTGAGGTGACCGGATGGTGGCCCACCGGAGAAAGGGCGACACACACGGAAAGGCTCCAATGAAAACCTTTATAGCTTTGTGCATCCTCACGGGTACTATCTCTTCTGCGGAAGCACAGCTTCTCACGCTCCCCTCACTTCAAGACTTTAAGAAACTCACCGAGCCGGGACCTACGCCAGCACCGGTCGTTGTCGAGCCCGCACCTGCTCCAGCATCGCCACCCACATCAGCGGGCCACCAGAAATTCGAATACGCACTCCAGCCGGGTGAGAGCATTGCGCAATGCAACAAGCGACTATCCCGGGCCGGACAGCCAAAAAGTTCACGTGAAGCCTGCAATCCAAACGCAAGGCCACGAGCGGCCGTCAACCCTAACGCTATGGCTCCAGAGTGTGAGAAAACGACAACTCTCCTAGGACTGTGCCCCAAGGGTTCGCGTCCGTATGGCTCCCAACCGCAAGCAGCTGCTCCCGCTCCAGCTATCAAAGAGAACGCCGGATACGCGCTGCGGCCGGGTGAGACTCGCTCTGCATGTGAGGCGAGACTACAAACGGCTGGGGGTCTAAGATCGGTTTGGACTCAAGCCGTAGGGGATGCTTGCAATCCGAATGCACAAAAATAGACACTTGCACTGACCTCTCTAAGGCCGAGGCTTCTTCGATTCCGTTGTTCCGACGAAGGCAACTTATCGCCTATCTCAAAGACTGCCGGACGCAATTTGAAGAAGATATTCGTACCATCAGGCGGGGTTCACGAACACTTAAGTCATCTTTGTGAGGTGACGCCCAACCCTTCCATCAAGCGGACAGTCAAAGGGCTGCGCCCTTCGCCTGCCGCTTATGTCAAACGTTAGGCGTCACATCCATGACCGGCTTGGTGTTCTTTGATCTACCCGTCTATCGACTCACAAGAGCGGAGCACGAAGTCGAATGCCAAGCCTACATTCGCAAGGTCTTTCCGCGCGGCACACTGCATGGCGACTTGCTGCATCAACAAGAAACAAGCGATCCCGCAGACTACGCACGCAAGATCGATCAAACACTCAACTCATTCGGAAACCCTTGGCAGTTCAACGAGATCGTCGGGTATGTCAGGCTTCATTTCGTTGGCACCCAAGTGCGCGGCGAGTACTTCGGTCCCAAAGGAACACGCGTCGTCCGCTCGCGCTCGCGCTCGCGGGGCATCGAATTCAAGTCCTGGAAGTTGGCCCCGGAAGCTGAGATTGATCGTCCGATCTTGGCTGGCACGATTCTGGCTGCAGTTGAACGCTACATTGCAGCATGCAGGCGCGAGCTTCCTCGTCGTCACATTGACACTGAAGTATTTCAGTCGCTCGCTCCGCACATCAACTGGCCCAGCATCTTCTCAGCCCCATGACGCCTAACCCTTCCATCAAGCGGACAGTCAAAGGGCTGCGCCCTTCGCCTGCCGCTTATGTCAAACGTTAGGTCGCTTCAAAACCTCATTCAAGCGACCCAGCGCATCAATACAACTGCGTCCTGCCGCTCGCCAAGAGTATTGCCCTGTGCTCCATTCCAACAAATGCCGCCCGAAGTCACCGCCTCGGAATCAGTGGAAGTCCTGTCCGTCAATACGTCTGGGCTGCTTGTCGGGTTCGCTCAGCAAGGCCCCGTCCATGGAGCCTTCGCGCCCATGGCCGGCAGTTCAAGCAGTCAATTCATAAAGGGCGCTTCGCGCCGCCGTGCTGCGCCGGGCAGTCGGCCCGTTGAGGTCGCCGCCAGGGCGGCGACGTATGTGTTCACGGGGTATGCCACGTACGCGCGTCGGCGCGCCACTCACACTTCCAAATCACCTGAGGTTGCGCTTGTAAGTCTCTGATTTGATT
>JAYTQD010000706.1:0-6525 GCA_043746935.1 Acidobacteriaceae bacterium
TCGCCTGGCCTTCGCAAGGTAGGTCTGAGCGCGGGAGTAGCGGGTTGCTTCTCGGCATCAGTCGCCACGGCTTGCGGCGACGCAGGATCGACTTCCCTTTCGATGCGAACGATGCGCTGGCCGTCGATCTTCATGATCTTCATCTGCACAACTTCGTCGCCAACTAAGCGAACGAACTCGACATCTTTTGGAGGCTCACCGTAAATCCATTCCTCGTAATCAACTTCGCCGTCCCGTTCGCGGATTTTTTTCTCCGCCCTCCCTTTCGCGTAGGTCACCATTTCGCGATTCATCCCGACCAGCACTTTGTGGTTCTGGATGGCTTCTTTGACTTTGGGCGAAACGGTTTCCAAATAGGATGCGATGGCGGACTTGGCGTCGAAATCGAACACTGGACGCAGCAGCGTTTTCAATTCGGCAGGGGTGATGTCAGGAACGCGATGATCGAACTGAAGTTCAACATAAGAGCCGCGAGCATTGGCGTCCTGGTCCGTCGGCGCCACCGGCGTTTCACCGCCCGAGCCTGAGATGGTGATGCGCTGATACCACTTCGTCTTCTTGCGCGGGCCGCCGTTGATTTCAAACGTAATGCTCTTGTCGCGGATGACGACATTGCTGATACGAGCCTGCTCTCCCGGTTTGACGGAGGGGCCAAAGGCTGCCAGCATCCTTTCCAAATCTTGACCACTCGGCGAGACTACGCCGTTGCGGAGACGTAGGCCCTTCTCCCCCATGGGAAATGGCGTGCGAATGTAGACAAGTTCCGCGTTGAGAGCGCGAATCACTTTCATGCGCGTTTCCTTCGTCATGGGCGTGGAAGAAAGTGCCCGCACAGGCGCGCTATCAGCCATGCTCAAAGAAGAGAGCAGGAGGAGGATCGCACAGACCAATACACTGCGTGGCGTCATGGGACACCTCAGAAAGCGCTGGCTGAATTATAGACCCGAGGATTCGGAAGCAACCAGTGACGAAGACCGATTAAGTTCAGGGAGCCTATGCGAATGAGGAAGGATTCAGCCCCTGGAAGAGTGCTAAGAAATAGGAAGGGCATGGAGCCGACGGGTAGGAGCCACAGATGTGGCTCCTACGTTCTGAGGCAACATCCCTGCAACTCGCTGATTTTGCGGAAGATGGCAAAACTGGAGGGTGCCGCGGAACGCCCACGCGCGCTGATTGGACTATGTCGCCCAGTTTCTGTTTGGGACGAGGTCAGCCACTTCCCGCGCCAAACCTGGGGTTTTGGTTGACAGCAGGACACGATTGTCGCAGACTCATCGTGCCCGTTGTCTTCGTCGTTCGACTGTCGCCTCATATGTAGCCTGGGAGTGACTATGCCGCAATCCAGCAACGTACTTTCTTTTGTTCCCGCACTCAATTCTGAATTTGGGCCGCGTTTGAACGCATCGGATGCTCCACGTCCGTGGCCCGCGCCAACGGAGGTCGCGGAAGAAGCGGCCTTGCGCAAAATCGCGGAAGCAGCGCTCAGCGCTACAGGCGCTTCAGGTGCTGCACTCGCCTTGCGGCGGAGCGGATCGGTTCTCTGCCTTGCGCGCGCAGGGGAGATGGCTCCACCTCTTGGCGCGCGACTCGACGATCACTCGGGAATCTCCGGAGAATGCTTGCGCGAGGGACACGCGCTGTGCTGCGACGATACCGAGACCGACACTCGTGTCGATGCCGAGGCCTGCCGCTCTCTGGGACTTCGTTCCTTGGCCGTTGCAGCGGTTCGGAACGGCGACCAAATCATCGGGATACTGGAAGTTTTTTCACCTCACCCTGCCGCTTTCACGGAACGGCACATGGAAGTTCTGCGGCAGCTTGCGGAACTAGTCCTCGAGAGCACAGAGACCGTCGTTGAGCAGCCTGGGCTTGCCGAACCCGCCGCTGAATCGACACCCCTGGAACTGACGCCCCTGCTAGCGAAGCCGGCGGACAAGTTGCTCCCGAATGAGCCGATGCCATCCTCCCGGTCTTCTCTTGTGGTAACGAGTCGGGCGGCGGTCGATATGCATAGCGCTGTGATGCCCGCTACGCCGTTGCCGGGCGATGTCAATATCGCGGCCTACATGGCGGCCCACGAGAAGGCCCAATCGCAGCTCCATTCCCGTGTTCCCAAGCTAGTCCTTGTTGGGTTGGCGACGGTGGTGTTTGCCTCCATCGTCGGTTGGTCCTTGGGGCATCGCAAATCTAGGGTGACCGCGACCGTCGCTGCCGCTCAACCTGTGGCGCCCTACGCGCTCGTGTCTTCGGGGGCAGAGACTGTAGCACTTGTAAACCCGATTGCTAAACCATCTCCTGATGTTTCGGCGGCTGAGTCAGGCGAATCCAAAGCCGAGCGGGAATCTCTGACGAACGCGGCAAGCCTGGACCGGATAGCGAACGCCACCCACCGCGTAACTAAGCCCATACGAGTTGTGCGCAACGCGCCCGCCACTGACGCCGAGTCCGACACGGCGCCGCAACTGGTAACCGAAAATGGGGATGGCAAACCTAACGAAACCGTCAGCAGTCTTCTGAATACGCCCCTATCTCTGCCCCAGCGGGCTCCGCCCATCTCGCAGGGTGTCGAGGGTGGCGAACTGGAGAGTAAGGTTGCCGCTCTCTACCCGGCGCAAGCCCGTGCTGTAGGTCAACACGGTACCGTTGTGTTGCAGGCCTTAGTGGCCGAAGATGGATCGGTGCGAGACGTGAAGATTGTCAGTGGCCCCCCGCTACTGCGTCAGGCCGCCGCCGATGCCGTCAAGCGATGGAGATACAAACCCTACAAGTTGAATGGCCACCCGATTGCCGCGCAGACGGAAATCAAGCTGGAATTCAAGCTCAATTAATCGTGGATTTTGGCGCTGCCTAATAATATTGTCGCGCGTAACTTTACCTCGCTCCATCTCACTCCTGGATCACCTCTTCACTTCCGGATAAAATCTCGCGATCATCCGTCCCGTCATCAGACCACCTTCGTGTTCCGGGATAATAACTTCGTCAGCACCGGAATTCCGCATGGCTTGGGCGTAGCGCTGCTGGCCGGCCCGGGTGATAATCTTCGCCAATGGATTTAATGATTTCGCCGTCACTGTGATGTAAAGATTGTCGGCATCATTGTCGATGACCACACAAACGCCCAAAGCCCGCTTAATTCCGGCGGTTTCCAGGATGTCGTGGCGTTTAGCGTCTCCCTGAACTACCAGGTAGCCTTCCTTCACCAGCTCGCGGTAGAGGCCGTCGTTGGTCTCAATCAGCACAAAGGGAATGTTCAACCGCTTGAGTTGCTCCACCACTGTGCGGCCCACTTGCCCGTATCCGCAGATGATGAAGTGGTTGTTTACTGTTTTAATGCTGATGTCATTTACCATGGATCTCCACGCCTCCATTCCCTGCCGGTTAAAGATCGTGACTAGCACGCGCTCCGCCACCCAAACTTGAAAAGCAAATACGCCGACAAAAACAAAGATCGAAAACAGTTTGGTAGCATCTTGTACTTTTAGATATTCAATAGCGTGTGGATGGAACATCCAGAAGAGCGCTTCCTGCCAGCGTAACCGTTCGAGGTGCATGTAAACTCGAACACACAACAGGCTGAAGCCGGCGAAGACCACAACCGGCAGAGCTAATCTGCGAAGAAAGTAGATGAGAACTCGAATCACGGAGTGGGAATACTAACATTCCGCGGCGAGAAAGCAAGAATTAACCCTGGAGGATCGACGATGCGAACAACAGATTGCGCAGTACTATGGACCAGCTTCGAACGAGGCGCTCGACCAGCTTTTCCGCGCCGCTCGTATGTATTCCGCGTGGCTCCCCAAAGCCGTGCCGACGGAGATATTGCAAGAGATCTAACGACCTAGCCAAGCTCGGGCCGACCAGCGCAAATTCCTGCCCCGCCCGCTTTGTGTTTCTGTCAACGCCCGAGGCGAAAGCGCGGCTAACACCAGCGCTCGCTGCGGGTAACATCGAGAAGACGCGATCCGCCCCCGTCAACGTCATCGTCGCCTGGGATACTGAGTTCTACGAAGAGCTCCCTAGGCTGTTTCCGCACTACGATATGTATCCTTTGTTCGTGGGCCACCCGGACCTCATTAACGAAGCAGCCCTTCGCAACAGTTCCCTCCAGGGCGCATATCTCATCCTTGCGGCGCGTTCCTTGGGCGTGGATTGCGGTCCAATGTCCGGCTTCGATGCCGCCAAGGTGAATGCCGAGTTCTTCCCGGACGGCAAATGGAAGGCTAATTTTCTTTGCAATCTCGGCTATGGAGACAAAAGTAAGCTCTATCCTCGTGGGCCGCGATTTAGCTTTGAGGAAGCCTGCCAATTGCTTTAGCAAACACATTCCCTCGCATGCAGACACGAAAACTTGATGGTCGACGGAGAACCGATTGTGTTCGAAGCAGCTAAAAGCCTGCTGTTGATTCTCAGCGCTCTATTCCCCATCGTGAACCCGCTGGGAGGGAGCCCCGTATTCTTCTCGTTGACCGCGGACTACGCACACGAAACGCGGAAGGCGCTGGCGCTGCGAATCGCTAGAAACAGTTTTTTCCTGCTCGTCGGGTCGTACTTGATCGGAACTCACGTTTTGGCGTTTTTCGGGATTTCTATCCCCGTGGTTCAGGTTGGCGGAGGTTTGGTCGTCACATCAACCGGCTGGGCCATGCTGAAACGGAAGGACGACGAAGAGCGTAAAGAGGTTCGCAGCAACGCCCAGCCGCAAGACCCATTCCGGCAGGCCTTTTACCCGTTTACGCTGCCCTTGACTGTGGTCCGGGCTCTATCTCCATCGCCATCACGTTGGGAGCGAATGCGCACCACAACGGTTTCGATCCATGGACTGTTCTAGCAGCGCTCGTTGGGTCTGCGGTGATGGCCGTCAGCATTTACGTCTGCTACGGCTTTTCTGACCGTTTGGCGAGATTCCTGGAACCTTCGGCCATGACCGTGATCATGCGGCTTTCGTCGTTCCTTCTCGTCTGCATCGGCGTACAGATCCTCTGGAACGGAATCAGCGCACTCTTGGCCTCGGTGCCGATTCACGTGCGCTGAGCCTAGGCATGGGCTTTGGCAACTAGCAAAATTGCAAAGCAGTAAAACACGAACATGAGACCTAGATACAGCTTGGCCTTGCTACCTGCACCCTGAAATTCCTTCCAAGCCAGGACGCCCCAAAGTGCAGCCACCATGGGTGCAGATTGGCCGATCGCGTAAGAAATCGCCTCACCCGCAAAGTGTGCAGCCACTAGATTGAACACCATCCCAGTTCCCCAGATCACGCCCCCGAGAAGCCCGAGCACGTGCCCAGAGATTGGGCCTTGAAAAAATCCACTAAAACTAACGGGTTCTCCAACCAGTGGTCTTTTCATGAAATAAATGTTCCATACAGAGCAAGACAACAACGCTCCCAGCGTCAAGAACACCGCAACTGCGTAGGGCCCCAAAGGACTGCCGTGGGTCGCTGCGTGTGTAACCAGCGGCGCCCACAGTCCCATCAGGACGCCCGACACCACACATGTAACGACGCTCTTTTTCGAGACGGATCGACCGCTACTTGCGAGACTGCCGTAGGCTTTGCCATCCAGAATGACGGCCATGACGGCACAGGCCACCCCCGCCGCAAGCAAGCCAAGATTTCCCTTTGGCTGCAAAATATAGCTGGACACGACACCGACGACCAGCGCGATCCCGATCGCAATCGGAAACGCGACCGCCAGTCCAGCCATGTCAATCGCGGCCACCAGCAGGAGGTTCGCAAGGTTGAAAATGGCGCCAGCCCCCAAAGCGTAGTAGATATTCTCCGCGTCCGCGGAGTGGACGTTGTTCAGAAAACTGTTGGCATCATTGCCCGAGCTGCCCAATGTGAATGCGAAAATCACGGAAATGAGAAAAATGCCGACCGCGTAGTCCCAATAGAAGAGCTCGAAGCGATAATTTTTAACACCCTTGTAGGTATTCGCCCATGAACCCCAGCAGATGGCGGTTGCGATCATCATCACCAGTGCAATCTCGAAACTATGCGGCGTAAACATCGATCTCTCCTTGAGCGCGCGTCTGAAGCGGCTACTTTCCTCGAATTCTGGAAACAAAAAGCTGCAACAACCGGTCTGCGTCGACATCTACGCAGACCTTCGCATTCGGCGTAACTTTATCCACGCCCTCGATCATGTAGCGGTCACCGTGCAGCACGTTTCTTTCGATGTCCCCATGGCGATTGCCCACCGTCTCGCCCCGCGTGAACTCGCCTTTGGTTTCTACATCAATGTGCATCTCCTGCGTCTTCACCAAAGTTGGATCTACTGCCACTGCAACCGCCGACGGGTCGTACATGGGCGAGCCAGTAGCGCCAAACTGTTCCGACAATCCGATCAGAAACTTATTAACGCCGTAAATGAAGTCATTGACCGGCCCGTGCGTCTGGCCGAGTTCATCGAGATACTTGCGCGTGAACAGCGCCTTGTCACCAACTTCCAGCCCCACCATGGTCAACGGCCACCCGGCTTGAAAAACAATCTGCGCCGCCTCCGGGTCGTTGTAGATATTGGC
>JAYTQD010000707.1:0-2450 GCA_043746935.1 Acidobacteriaceae bacterium
CCTCCAGTCAAAAGCAGGTCCCTCCACTTCGCAGAATCGCCGGAAAACCGGCGATTCTGCTCCGGTCGGGATGACAAATTAAACTTAATCAGAGCTTCCCTAGCTTATATGTTCCGGGGTGCCACCGAAGTTGTCGTCTAGGCTCGGAAGCGAATTCCATCTAACGAGCGCCAGGGTCTTGGCTCCGCCAGCTCGCCGACTTGGGCTGACACCGCACCTTGCATTACTTCTTGCCACGCGCCGCGAAACATCGCCATCTCGTCACGCGTTCCAATTGTGATACGACTGTGGGTCGGCAGGACGGGCCAGACACGCCCGATCATCACGCCTCGCTTTGCCATGGCGTCGATCACTCCCTTGGCTGGACGCTTGGTGTCCAACATGAAGAAATTTGACTGGGACGGAATGTAGGAATATCCGTGCTGATTGAGCCATTGAAAAATTTCTCCGCGGTTTTCCGCGTTGATGTGCCTGCGATCGGCAATCAACCTGGGATCTGCCAGACTCGCGGAAGCGGCCGCCACTGCTGTGGTCGGCATGGCGTTCCAGCCCATGATGTCTTGAATCGTGGACAGCAGATCGGGCTTGGCGATGGCGACTCCGCAGCGTAAGCCCGCCATTCCGTAGAGCTTGGAAAACGTGCGCAGAACGATGACGTCTTTCTCCGCCTTAACCAGATCCACGGCGGAAGGCGTATCCGCGAAATGAATGTAGGCTTCGTCGACGACAACGACTGATCCCTTGGGCTTGTTGTCGAGGAGATATTCGATATCTGCGTGGGGAGTGAGCGTACCCGTTGGATTATTGGGCGAGCAAATATAGAACAGCCCCGCGTCCGGAGCGGCTGCGATCATGGCTTTTACGTCGTGGGCGTAGTTCTTCGTCAGCGCAACTTTCACAATGTGAGCGCCGGAAGCACCCGCTGCGAACATACCAGCCTCATATCCAGGATCGGCGGTTACGTAACTTCGACTTCCCGAAGTAAACGCCAGTACCGAGTGGTGCAACGGGCCGCTGGAGCCTGGGAAGGCTCGCACGAAGTCCGGCTTCAAGCCTTCTCTCTCCGCGAAATTCTTCTCGAAATCGTCCGTGAGGTTGGTAAAGTAGCGGCCGCCTTGCGCCGTGATTGCGGTGACTGCTTCCCGCGCGGCAGGGCAGGGGCCTAAGGGATTCTCATTCTGGTCGATCCAGATTGGGGCTGGAGTGGCCGAGGTTTCTGGAATCGCCCTGGCCGCGGCTTGGGCCAGCATGGGTTCGGTCATGATGTGGAAAGCTGCGACCGTGGAAGCTGCGGCGGAAAAATGAAGGAAAGACCGGCGGGACCAGGGAGACGGACGGCTCTCGGACGACATGATGTTTGCTCCGGGCTTCGGGATCAGCAAATTCTACGCCGAAGGGAACCAAAGCGGAGCGTTTTTCGTTAAGAACTCCGGA
This sequence comes from Acidobacteriaceae bacterium, assembly GCA_043746935.1. Lineage (GTDB taxonomy): Bacteria > Acidobacteriota > Terriglobia > Terriglobales > Acidobacteriaceae > JANXUC01. The sequence continues at coordinate 1,435 of JAYTQD010000707.1, forward strand.
GACCTCACCAGGGTTCTTGAAATCCTGCTTCTATTTCCGCCCACCAAACGTATAACCGACGGACACGCCATACCGCTTGACATAGGGCGAACTGAATTGGTTGTTGTTGCGTACAAGGTAGACGTGGGCTTCGGGGCGAATGAAGAGGTTGCCCGCCACATAGTAGCGAAGTCCGGTGCCAAAGTGCCCCATGAAGTGATTATTGGAGACGTAATTCTGGCAATTGGTACCGCAGCTCGGGGCAACGTAGAAGTGGAGGTTCTCAGCTCCGATTCCAGCCTGCAATTCGGGACTAAGACTTTTTGTAACACGTGGCACCCAGATGGCATTGAAATCGTAGAAGAACGGGCGGAAGGGCACAGATATGCCCAGGCCCGGTATTTGGTATTGGTTTTTGCTCCAACGCCAGGAAAACTCCGTGCCCACTCCAAAATTGTGAGCCAGAAGAAAATCCGCGCTGAAATTCGAGGTTAACCCGCCTCCGATCGACTGAGGGGAGTAGTTACTCGACGCATTCGACGCCGATGTGGCTGAGACGGCGTTGAAGCCGAGAGCGGCGTCGAGCTGTTGGCCGTGGGCCGCGCCCATCACCAACAAAGTACAGAAAATGGCAAGTAAGGCTATTTTTTTCACGTGGCTCTCCAAATGGTGTCTGACGAAATTTGCTTCCCGAATCTAGTCCGGCGCAGGGGTAGACCTTACCGCACTTTATCGTGGCTAGAGTATCAGATGGGGCTGGCGAATCCTTAGATGCCTGGGTGGCAAAAGTTAGGGTAAAGTTTGCAAAAGCTAGCAAGCAACCTTCTCGTACCGAAAGCGATTCTAACCTTGGCACGGCCAGTAAGTAAATTTACGGTTGACTAGTCGTGAACATACCTTTGGTAACCCCTACCGTTTTCGGTGCAGAATAGGCTCTAGGATTGTGACATATGAAAATTGAAACCCCGCGCGAAACATGCCGGATGACGGTTGGGCCACTGCTGGCCAGCGTTGTCCTTGTGACTCTTGCGTTCTCT
>JAYTQD010000708.1:0-6492 GCA_043746935.1 Acidobacteriaceae bacterium
TTGCTCGCCTGAAAGACCTCATTGACGAAAAAAAGATTGATCTCGTGGTCACGGATTTTGAGCCGCTGTCCTGCCATGCTGGGCGGCGGAAGCGGCTACCTGTGATCTCCATCGACAATCAGCATTGCCTGACTAATACTGACGTCACGTATCCCAAGCAGTACCGTCGCGATGCTACGGCTGCCAAGATGGTGACGCGGCTGATGGTTCCGAAGGCGAATGCTTATCTGGTGACTTCGTTTTTTGAGGCCAAGGTCACCAAGCCCAATACGTTTTTATTTCCGCCGATTCTCCGGGAGTGCGTTCTCAAAGCGAAACCCCGGCAGGGAGAGCAAATTCTTGTCTATGTCACATCGCCAGCGCCGGAGTTGGCGAAGCTGCTGGCCGGTGTGCGCGCGTCGTTTGTCGCGTATGGCTTCGGGCGCGAAGGGCAGGATGGAAACATTCTCTTCAAGAAGCCGAGTCTGGATGGATTTTTTGCCGACCTGATTGCCGCCAAAGCCATTATCGCCAACGCGGGCTTCTCGCTGGTGACGGAAGCGCTCCATCTGGGAAAGCCCTACCTCGCTGTTCCTGTGGAACACCAGTTTGAGCAGATCTTCAACGCTTACTGGCTGGACAAGGTGGGCTACGGCGCTTTCTGGGAAGATCTCAACAAGGAGCGGGTGGAATCGTTTCTCTTCAACCTGCCGCATTTCCGGGAGAAGTTGGCCGGATATTCGCGGATGGGGAATGAACGGTTATTGGGGATGTTGGATGTGTTGATTACGGAACAGGTTGGGTGAGTTCGAATCCCACTCTCTCCGCCAGTTTTTTACCTGCACAAACCACAGGGGTTACCAAAGATGTCTGGAATTTTGTGCTAATTCCGTGCTAGCCCGTCTATGCGGAAACTGAGCGAAATCCATTTCGTACCGCCAAGGCAGTGTCAAAACTTGTGGCGTGACAAGGGAGTGCTAATCACCCTGGATGTTACGAAACTGGACAAAGCATGGCGATACAACCGCGTGCCCGAAGACGGAGGTCAAGACCCAGATACGAGATTCCAATATGAACAGGCCAAGCAATGGATTGGCGTGGGCCAGAAAGTTGAATTGTGGGCCACAACCGTGACACGGGAGGGCGACGAAGAGGACGCTTTGTGCTTCGTGGAAGGACGGCACAGTTTTGCTGTGCTCCGAGATTTAGGCTACGCGACGATTGAGGCATGGGTGAATAGGGACGAAGCGGATGAGCTTGTGCGGCGGTACGGGGCGAAATGAGCTACTTGCCGCCCTGAAAATTAAGTCACTTAGGAGACGGATAATCCCCGCCCTGTCGCTGAAGAACGCGACAAGGACGGGGCACCCGTACCGTACTGTCAATTGCCGCCCTGGCGTTAGGGCACCACGGGCACCCGGCCGTTATTTAGCTAGGAACGCTCAGCTCGCCAAACGATCCCAACTCGCCACGCTGGACCACGCCACGAAGGGGTCAATCCTGCGTCCCGGCTCCACTTCGCCATTCTCAAGCAACATCGCCTCCAGTATTTTTGCCTGATTCGCCTGCCGCAGGAGATGTCGATGCACGCGGTCCACGCTTCGCAGGAATTCCGGCGCACGCCAGCGCTCACGCGCGGCCGACATGCCTAGCTCGAATGTGAAGGATTGACGCGCTATCGCCAGGCCTCTTTCGCTAAGCGGAGATTGGCTGGAGCTTCCGAGAGTTCCCAGGTTGTTCACGGTGGCCTCGCGGATTCGTTGGCGCAGCCACCGGCGCAACGCCTCCTCCGTATCTTCCGGCGTTCCCCAAAAATGCAGGAACTCCACCGTCATGCCATTTCCCGTGAGATCAATCCAGCGGCAAGGTGTCTGCACCTCCTGGAGAAGACCAGGAGCTACAAACCGCGCGAGCCAGCACTCCCGGCAGGAATGCGGCCATGCCGCATCGCAAACCCGGGGACAACTGGGAGAATCCTGAAAAATACGCGGAGCGGGCCAAGGCGACCACGGGTGATGCTCGTAGCCTCCGAAATCGAGAAATTCTAATTCCCGCTGAAGATGTTGCACAACGGTTTGGCCGCCTGTTTCCATCGTTGGCCTCGCAATCCAGTCCAAACTTCGGTAATCCTAAGGCAAGACTTAAGACGGGTTCAGTGATGCACGTCACCGCAGTGGCGCGGGTTTTCCTCAGCATAAGCCCGAACCATACCGATTCATAGTATTCGACCTGTTTCAGTTTCCGCTGGACGCAACCGCGGAAATCGCGTCTAATGGCTGCCCATGCAGACCCTGGGAGTTTCCGATTCACTGCCGCATAGCGAAAGCCGCCTCAAGAGCCTGCTCTGGCCGTCGATTCGGAGCGGAAGCGACGTGGATTATCTGGGCATCCAGGGGTATTGGGTTTGCACCGTCGTCGCCGCAATGACGCTGGCTCTCGCTTTGCTCGCTATCGGATCCGCTGCGAATGTGGTCCTGGCGATCATCATCGTCGGATTCAGCGCGTTGGTCTCTCTGTTTTTCTACCTTGGCGGCATTGGCGTGCGGGAAGGGAGCCGATTCGCAGCGGCGATTGTCTTTGCCATCTACGCGCTGGATACGACCGTGTTCCTGTTCACGTCCACGGTATCGGCTGCGCTGCTCATTAAGTTGGCCTTTACCGTGGTACTGTTCAGCAACCTGCGGGCAACGTGGATTGGAGCGCGCTGGGTTCCGGGCGCGGAAGACTCGGCGTTGCCGCCGCGCCGCAATGAAACATTGGGCGACAAGTTTGTGGACCAATGGCCACAGTGGATTTGGCCGAAAATCCGGATACCCTACTATATGTTCTCGGGGTTGATCTTGTTGTTGACGGTTTTTGGCTTGGTGATGCGGTTTTTCCGGCATGGTTAGTGGGTTCCTTCTTCTCGTTAGCACGGAACTGCGGAAATTGCATGCAATGGCTGGCCTTGCGTGGGTTCCGTTCGTTCTCCGTAGACGAAATCGGACAATTGGCGTTTAATTGGCGGGGCCGTCAGGATCCACGAAGACCTGGCGCCTAATCGTTTGCCAATTCGTCTGCCAGAGGAGACTGTTCCATGAATCGACCACTTGCTGTACTCGCTGCCTTGCTGTTCCTCGCGACCACGTTGAGCCTTTCCGCGTCAGCACAAAGCGTGGAAGACCAGATTAAGAAGATGGAAACCGACCGCGCCGCTGCCGTCGTCAAGGGCGATATCGACGCGCTCGCCAACGTGACCGCGGACGACTACACGCTTATCACCGCCGCCGGCCAAATGTCCGACAAGGCACAAATGATCAGCGCGTTCAAGTCTGGCCAGTCCAAGATCACTGTGGACGACGTTTCCGATATGAAAGTACGCGTCTACGGCGATACCGCCATCGTCACCGGCAAGGTCAACGTCAAAGGGACTTTGGCCGGGAAAGACGCCACCGGAACGCAGCTTTTCACCCGCGTCTACGTGAAGAAAGGTGGCCACTGGACGTCCGTAGCCTTGCAGCAGACGCGCGCCGCGACGCCGTAACTTGCCGAAGAAAACCGCATGGAAAAAGCCGCCAGCATCAGCTGGCGGCTTTTGTTTTCGGGCGAAAAACTCAGTTTTTGTAAAGCAACACGCCTTCAGTCTCCGTCGAATCCACCGGACGGTAGAACAACTTCTCTCCATCGCGATAGACCTCAATGAACGCAGGACGCATGTTGAAGGTGCCCTGGATTAACGCCTCCGAGAGCGGATCTTCAATGTATTTTTGCAAAGCCCTGCGCAACGGACGCGCCCCGTAACTGCGATCACCCAGCGTTTGCGCCAGAATCCAGCGCTTGGCTTCGTCGGTCACCGTCACAGTAATCGACCGCTGCGCCAAATTCTGGTTCAGCTGCGCGACCATGAGTTCCAGAATCTGAATAAGATCGCCTTCGCTAAGCGCGGAGAAGATGATGATCTCGTCGAGGCGGTTGAGAAATTCGGGATTGAAAGTGCGCTTGACCTCTCCCTTGACCAGCTCTTCGATTTTGTCGGAGACCATTTCTTCCTGCGAAGACTGGAAGCCGAAACCTTCGCGCTTCTGCAAGTGCCGAGCGCCAATGTTCGACGTCATGATGATCACGGTGTTCTTGAAATCCACCGTGTTGCCCAGGCCGTCCGTCAGGTGGCCGTCTTCAAACACCTGCAACAGAATGTTGAATACATCCGGGTGCGCCTTCTCGATTTCGTCAAGCAGAACGACGGAGTACGGGGCGCGCTTCACACGCTCGGTAAGCTGTCCGCCCTCCTCGTAGCCAACGTATCCCGGAGGCGAGCCAATCAGCTTCGAGACCGAGTGCTTCTCCATGAATTCGGACATATCGAAGCGGATCAGCGACTTCTCGCTGCCGAACATGAAATGCGCCAACGTGCGGGCGACCTCGGTTTTGCCTACGCCGGTGGGGCCGAGGAACAGGAACGAGCCGATGGGGCGGTTCGGACTCTTCAGTCCAGCGCGCGAGCGGCGAATGGCGCGGGCCAACGCGACGATGGATTTATCCTGCGAGATCACGCGCTTATGCAGTTCTTCTTCGATGCGCAGCAGCTTCGCCGATTCCTCTTCCTTGATGGACATGATCGGCACGCCGGTCCAGCGCGAAACCACATCTTCAATGTCTTCGCGGCCGACCACTCCGCCCGAGGATTCATCTAGATGGTGCTTCTCGCGCAGCGCGCGCAGGTTCTCGCGTTCCTTGCGTTCTTCATCCGAATAGAAGCGGGCTTTTTCGAACTCGTGATTCGCAATCGCGTTTTCCATGCGGTGTACGATGAACTTGATGCGTTTCTGCACTTCCGTGATTTCTTCCGGCATCGTCGTCTGCCGCAGCTTGACGCGCGCCCCGGCTTCGTCGATCAAATCGATGGCCTTATCCGGCAGGAAGCGATCCGGAATGTAGCGGTTCGAGTGCGAGACCGCGAAATTGATGGCGTCGTCGGTGTAAGTAACAGCGTGAAATTTCTCGTAGCGTTCTTTGATGCCGAACAGAATCTTGGTGGCATCGGCTTCGTTCGGCGGCGGCACCTTGACGGACTGGAAGCGCCGCTCGAGCGAACGATCTTTTTCGATGGACTTACGGTATTCCCCAGGCGTGGTGGCGCCGATACACTGGATCTCGCCGCGGGATAGCGCAGGCTTCAAGATATTAGCGGCATCCAGCGACCCTTCCGCCGATCCAGCGCCCACCAGCGTGTGCAGCTCGTCAATAAAGATGATGGAATTCTGTGACTCCATCAATTCCTTCATGATTGTTTTCAGCCGCTCTTCAAACTGGCCGCGATACTTTGTGCCCGCCACAATCAGCGAAAGATCCAGCGCCAAGATGCGCTTGTCGGCCAGGAACGACGGAACTTCCCCGTCCGCAATGCGCTGCGCCAGACCTTCGACAATCGCCGTCTTACCTACACCGGGCTCACCGATCAGCACCGGATTATTTTTGGTGCGGCGGCAAAGAATTTGAATGACGCGATCCACTTCCCCATCGCGCCCTACCAGCGGATCAAGTTGCGTTTCCTGGGCAGCCTGCGTCAAGTCGCGCGAAAATTCCGCCAACAAAGAAGACTCGCGCTGACGCTGCGGTTGCGATTTCTCCTGCGTAGTGCGAGCCAGTTCTTCGCGAACCGTCGACAGCCGCAAACCACGTTCATGCAAAATTTCCGCGGCAAAACACTTTTCTTCCCGCAGCAATCCCAACAGCAGATGTTCTGTTCCAATATGTTTGTGCGAAAGCCGCTCCGCTTCCTCGGCGGCGTAGGCCAGCACGCGCTTGCATTCGTTGCTCAGCGGCAGGTCGACCGATGTCGAAACCTTCTCCCGAATCGTGGTGTGTCCCTCGATCTGCTTGCGGATCGATTCAATATTCGAAGGCGAGCGCAGAAACCGGTTGGTAAGGGCCTTGTCTTCGCGCAGCAGACCCAGCAGCAAGTGTTCGGTCTCAATGTAGGGAGACCCAAACTGACTGGCTTCGTACCGCGCAAAGAATATGACGCGCCGCGCTTTCTCCGTATAGCGTTCGAACATTTCGCCCTTCCCTGAAACCCCATCCCGGGCGGCCCTGCGCCACCCTTCGGAAGTTCCTGGACCTAACTCTCCATTATGCAATTAAGCCGCCGGAAATCCAAAGTGCCCAATCGTGCTAGAGCATGGCTCTTAGGGTACCCGGTGGCTCGCCTGCCTTTCCGCAAATTCACAAATTCCGCAAATCAATATTTTCGTTCGCCGTTTCTTCCAAATTCTCTAGCAACTTCTTAGGCTAACAACGACTCCGGCGTCACTTCCTCTAGATGACCTTCGTGCAATCGCAGCGCCCGATGGCAACGCCGCGCAAAACCTAAATTGTGGGTCGCAATCAGCGATGTTAACTTATGCTCGCCGTGCAATTGCGCGATCAGCTCAAAGACCGCGTCCGCTGTGCGGCTGTCGAGATCGCCCGTCGGCTCGTCCGCCAGCAAAATCTTTGGCTCCGTAATCAACGCCCTCGCCAAAGCCACGCGTT
>JAYTQD010000709.1:0-2442 GCA_043746935.1 Acidobacteriaceae bacterium
GTTCGCATGACGGCTGATCACATCAAAGAGGTAGGGTTCGATCAGGAAGTGTCCGCGCGGCATCGTTGCAGCCGAGGACGCCAACATGGGGCCCGTCCACCAGGCATCGTCCAGCGACTGGCGAACGACAGAATATGGCGCCGAACTTTGCTGTGCGAGTCCCTGGAGAGGCTGCAAGGCGAGAATCAGGCTGCTCACCACGAGAAAAGTTCGAATCTGTTTGAGTGCGCGCATCACTATTGAGGTTCGCATAATATTGCGACATTTCAAACCTCTGCTCATTTTTGTGGTCCGCGCCCCTAGTTGCCTTTCCGCCCGCCCAGGCATACTATTCCGGCTGAGTTTTGCGCGGTGCCACGAAGCCCACGCATGAAGGAGGCACTATGGGTGTTGCAATCTCTCCCGTTCCCGTTGGTTCCCGGCTCCACGAATTTCTCGATCAACCCCGCAAAATGCTGATCAACGGCAAGTGGGTCGATGCCGCGTCAGGCAAAACTTTCCCGACGTTCAATCCGGCCACGGGCGAAGTCCTCGCCATGGTGGCCGAGGGCGACAGTGAAGACATCAACCGCGCCGTACAGGCCGCCCGGCACGCGTTTCAGGATGGGCCTTGGTCGCGCATGACATCTTCAGAACGCGGGCGGCTGATCTGGAAGCTCGCCGACCTACTCGAGGCGCATACTGAGGAATTTGCGACCTTGGAATCGCTCGACAACGGAAAGCCCGTGGGCGTGGCCCGCGCCGCGGATGTTCCTTTGGCGGTCGATTTGTTCCGCTACATGGCGGGCTGGTCGACCAAGATCGAAGGCACGACGATTCCGATCTCGGTGCCGTATACGCCCGGCGCTAAGTATCTTGCCTACACGCTGCGCGAGCCGCTGGGCGTGGTGGGGCAGATTATTCCGTGGAACTTTCCGCTGCTCATGGCTGCGTGGAAGCTGGGGCCGGCATTGGCTTCGGGCTGTACAGTCGTTTTGAAGCCGGCCGAGCAGACGCCGCTTTCCATTCTTCGTTTGGGCGAATTGATTCTGGAAGCGGGCTTCCCCGAGGGCGTGGTCAACATCGTCCCCGGCTACGGAGAAACTGCGGGCGCTGCGCTCGCGGCGCATCCGGACGTCGACAAAGTTGCCTTCACGGGGTCCACAGAAGTTGGCAAGCTCATCGTGCATGCAGCCACGGGCAACCTGAAAAAGGTGTCGCTGGAACTCGGTGGCAAGTCGCCCAACGTCATCTTCAAGGACGCCGATCTCGAATCGGCCATCCCCGGCGCGGCCAGTGCGATTTTCTTCAACCAGGGACAATGCTGCTGCGCGGGATCGCGACTGTATGTCGAGCGCGCGGCGTTCGATCAAGTTGTGGAAGGCGTCGCCGAACATGCCCGCAACATCAAGGTTGGCCCAGGAATGGAACCTGACACGCAGATGGGTCCGCTGGTTTCCGAAGAGCAACTGCAGCGCGTGTGCAACTATCTCGAGATCGGAATCGGCGAAGGCGCTCGCGCCGCCGCTGGAGGTAAGAAGCTCGACGGCAAGGGCTACTTTGTACAGCCAACCGTTTTGGTCGACACGAAAGAACACATGCGAGTCGTGCAGGAAGAAATCTTCGGCCCCGTGGTAACGGCCATTCCGTTCGACGATCCCGAGGAGCTCACGCCGCGCGCCAACGATTCCGTGTACGGCTTGGCCGCCGGCATTTGGACACGAGATATCAGCAAGGCGCACCGGCTGGCTTCGGCGTTGCGCGCGGGCACCGTGTGGATCAACTGCTACAACATCTTCGACGCGGCGCTTCCGTTTGGCGGCTACAAGCAATCCGGCTGGGGACGCGAGATGGGCAAAGACGCGCTGGAACTGTACACGCAGACCAAGGCGGTGTGTACGCGGCTGTAAGGTGTTGTTTTATTTTTGCAACACCCTATAAGAATTGTCATCCTGAGCGTAGCGAAGGATCCCCAGACTCTAGCCCCTGATGGGCTGCGTCAGGCTTTCTCACTGGGACGCCGCATCAAAAGAAAGCTGGAAAGAGTTCGGGAGGAATATGGATCGCCGGGATCCTTCGCTGGCGCTCAGGATGACAGATTCGAAAAAAGGATTCGAATTTCCCTAAGAGGGTTCTGTTCCCTGAAAACTCAGCCTTCCTTCCGCAGCTTCCACAAAACCTGCCGCAGCATGCCCAGCCACAAATCCGCGTCGTCGTGACTCAGATTCATGCGGCACACCAAACGCCGCACTTTTTCTTCGATGAAAGCATCAGCATTCGAACGCACATAGCCGCTTTTTTGCAGCGCCTCGAACAAGCTGGAGGTAATGCGCTCGACTTCTCCAGCCGTAGCATTTTTGGAACGCGATGTTTTGACTTTTGACTCCGATGCCACCGCTCGCCCATCGCGAATCAATTCATACAAACAAATCGCCACGGCTTGCCCCAGATTCATGGAAATCT
>JAYTQD010000710.1:0-6486 GCA_043746935.1 Acidobacteriaceae bacterium
ACGCGCCGTGCCGAGGCCACATCGACCGCCACGCCCTTCACCACCGACGACTGGAACCCCTTCTCAGTTACCGTCACGTTGTAGCTGCCGATGGGCAGTTCCGGTACCGAATAGCTGCCGTCTTCGCTGGTTAGGGTTACGCGTTCCAGGCCCGTGTTGGCGTTGCGGACGGTGACTTGCGCGCCGGAGACAACGGCTCCGGTTGCGTCGGTTACGGTACCAAGAACAGTTCCACGGAACGTCTGGGCGGAAACAGTAGCCGTCAGCAGCAATAACCAGGTCAGCAGTCGTACTTTCATCGGTGGATCTCCTTTGGAATCGGCGTTTCTTCAGGTTGCTTGCAGCTCGCGCGGTGCCGGAAGGTTTGAGGCTGCACGAACTATGCCACAAGAAGGCAATTCAGAAGGAAGTTAACCTGTTTGTTTTCAACAGGTATCGCAATTAGAATGGCAGAAAATCCCGAAAATTGGATGCTGCTTCCATAAAACGGATGATTTGACCTGCTTTCTGAGGCTAAGAGTTAAGCCCAAACGAGAGCCACCTGGGCCTACATGTTTCTAGGCAATTTTAGAACGTGATGGCAACGCCGCCGCGAACGGAGCGGGCGGATTGGACTAGATAAACCGTGCGGTGGTCTTGCCCCATGACTGGGACATAGCCTTCTGCCAGCAGATTGTGCAGGTCGAGCAGGGCTTCCATGTGGGCTGGTAAAAGGCCCATGCGTGGAATGGGTTGCCGGAGGACTACGTTCAGAAACGGATCGGTCTGCCCTGGAGAGGCGTTGAACAGGTCTACCGGGGTGAGGGCGTGGCCGTTCGTCCACTTGTAGGAAGCGGACCACTTGGTCTTCGTGGAGGGGAGGATGCCGCTCAAACCGGCGGCTACGGCATGCCGCATGGTGGTGTGCATGGCATCGCGAGAAGATTCCAGACTCGCCGGCAACTGATCGAACTCCAGAACACCGCCGTAGGCGTAGTCGAAGGTGGCCTCGTATCCATCGGCAAACTTGCGTTCGTAAACGGCGCGCACGCCGTTGGCACGATAGTCTGCGCCTTGGTAGGTGAAGGTTGCGGAATAGGGATCCGCTAAAACTTGGCCGCTATCCGTCTGTGGAGTGCCAACGCCGGTCAAGGCTGGGTCGCGGAGGCGGTCGCGGTAGACGGCCAACATCATGTTGTTCTTGCCAGCGCGGTGGGCGACGGAAAGCTCATGGTGGGCGCCACGCTGCAACTCCGGCGCGAAACCGTTGACGGAAATCCTGGGGCCGATCTGCATGGGCTCGATGGGCAGGGCTTCGCGCTCACTCGCCAGACCGCTGGCCGGCGCCGAGGAGGCGTAACGGTAGGCGGCTACGGTATTGGGGCTGAGGTGCACTTCGGCGGAGCCAAACGGCAGCAGAGCGCTGGTGCGCCTGATGAACTGCAGGGTCTGCAATTCGCTGCCAAACTTGAGCTCGATCACATCCGCCAGCTCCATGGAATCCGCGACGCGCAAACTGAAGGTGTTCAAGGCCACGCCACGCTGGGCCGGGTCTGGAGGGGCCAGACGGCGGGCGGTGAAGGAAATCTCTGGCGTCGAGCCATTGTCCAGGGTCTGCGAGTAGCGTGCTCGAAGAACAGCGGAGGGGGACGTCTCGCCGTAGCCAACGTTCCCGTCGAAAACGAAAGTTCCGGAGGACAGCACGCTGCGCTCGAAAGAAAACTGCGTTATGGCGTCGGAAGATCCACCATAACCCTGGGAATCGGAACCGGCGACGAATGAGACGCCACCCTTCATGACGGGATCGCGGCGTTCGGCGGTTGCTTGCGGATCGACTACTCGAAGAATGGGCCGGCGGGCCACGGAGCGAAGCGTCCATTGCCAATCATCAGTCTGGGTAGAGTCCGTGCGTGGAACGACATTGAAGGTCTCGAAAATTGTGCTGAGCGTCAGGTTGACGACCGACGCAACCCCAAGGCGCAAATCCACATGCTCACGAAAGGCGGGCAGGAAGGAAGGAGCCGATACGCGGAGGTTGTAAATTCCGGGACGCAATCCGGAAACCGAATAGTAGCCGTTGCCGTCCGTAAAAGCGGTAAGAGTCCGGGTGGCGGAGGCGAAAATCTCAACTACAGCGCCCATTTGCGGAGTGCCTTCCGAGGTGCGAATGATTCCGGAAAGCGAGCTGGTCCTAGTGGCTGCCCAACCCGGCAGACCCAAAACCAGAACCGCTGCGAAACAGCTCAGCTTCCGAAACATACCACGGACCTCCGGGGGACCAATCCTGCGCCTTACTCGATGGAAAACGTCACCGAGGGATCAAGCGCTTGCTTGGAGAGGTTGTCATTTATCTTAATGTTCATACGATAAATTCCCGGCTGCAAACTGCTGGCCGAGAGCGTTTTCTGCAATGTCACTTGCTCGCCCACGTTGCCCATCTGTTCCGTTTGCTCTACGGAATGGATCACGGCCTTGTTGGTCGCCGCATCCACCACGTCGTATTGCACGGTGGCCGACGGCTTGTGGGTCTTATCGTTGACCGATAGATTGTACACCTGCATCCAGAAATTCAAGCGTTGATTTCGCTTGAAGGAGACTGGTTTTCCGTCGCCGGGAGCAACACGAGGACGGACTTTGGTCGCCCCAATCACAAAGTTTCCCGTGCCCACGTTCTTAGCGGGAACCGGTTCCATTTGGTCGGCCAAAATCAGGGAGGACATGGCCAGCTTTTCTTCGTTGTATTCCGGGACATCCAGACCGTGGTTCCAGCTTCCTGTACGGTCGCCGTTAACGTCCTTGACCACGACGTCCAGGCGGTACTTGCCGGGCCGCAAGGGCAGGGCCTTCCAGTAGACCGAGGCGTTCTCAATCGTTTTGGGCAGGAGTTCGGCGGGAACATCCACCTGGACAGTATCTTCAAAAGTTTGCACGATGCGGCCGCCGATGGTCGTCGCGCGCCCGAGGATGTTGACTGTCCCACGCTCGACGCCATCTTTGTTGACAAAAGTGACGTCTTTGTTCTTGATTTGGATCGTAACCGGGACCAGAATGGTGTCTGACGTTACACGCACAAAATCCGTGCGCACGTCAAAGGGCATGAGGTTGACGTGAATCTTGTGCCGCACGACTTCGTCCAAATCCTTGAACTTCACCGCTGGCGGCTTCTGCAGTTTGGCGAATTGTTCGAGGCGGTCGAACTGCTTAGTTTGGTTATTTTGAGTAAAAGGTCCTGTTCCCAGACGCTCCAGACCACCGCCGTTGAAACGGCTGGCCTTGCTGGACATGCCCATTTGTTCCGACTGGGTAAGCCCGGCATTTGGCGTGTAGAGCAGTGCGTCTTTTTCGGAACGGTCGATGGTCATGTGGTAATCGCCGCACATGCATGTATCGACGAATTCGATAATGATTTCCTGGCCGATGTCCTCGATGTAACGATAGCGCCAAGTCTCAAAAGGGAACGTGGAGGTCTGACCGCCGCCCTCGTCTTGAGGACGATCATAGGTGCCACCGGAAGGGTGGGACTCGATCTCGTCGGGCTTGCCGTACATGATGTACATCTTGCCGCGATCTGACTTCCAGCCCGGAATGCCCGCCGGGAAATGCTCATTAGCGTAAGCGATACGCTCGTAGTGTTCTTCCTTATATTCGTTTTCGACAGTATCCGGTGTGGGATCGCGGCGCAGCCAGAACTGCTCGATGAAGTTTTCACGCTCTTCATCATTGCTCAGGCGCTTGAAAGCATCACGCTCTTCGCTGGAGATGATGTAGATGACATCTTCGTTCAGCCACTTTTTGTCGGACTTGGAGAGCTCGTTCTTTAGCGATTTGGAGTTTTCGTGCCGCTGCTTCTCGCTGATGGGCCGCTTCAGGGGATCGACTGAGGGGTTCTTTTGAGGATCTTTGGCCTGATCTTCTGACTGATCTTGGGCTTGAGCGCTATCGGAGTCAGCCTTGGCATCATCTTTGGACTGGGCCCATCCAGGGAAAGCAACCGCCAGAAGAGATACGAACAAAGCTAGGTGCAAAAACCGGAAGCGCAAAACGGGGAAGCCGGGAAACTGCATGGGGCGGAAGCTCCTAATGGGCACACGAACCTCCCTGTGATTGTAGGGATTCGACATGGATCAAGCAAGCCTAGCAAACCCCCAAGCCCCGAATTGGCCGCTTTTGGGCACGCCGATTTTATAGAGTCTTGCAGGATGTTGGATGCCCCATTCGAGGGAATGGATGTCCGTTTAGATGTCCGTTTATTAGTGCAAGGCGTGTGGGGCTATTCCTCGGCTTTCTCCGCTCCCTGCGCCTGGGCGAACCCAGCGTCGTAGCGCAAGCTGATCTCTGTAGATCCAGCTTTACGAAGCTGCTGGTTGAGTTCGACCAACGGCCCGTCTCGCAACTGCTTGAATTCATTAAGCTGGCGGCCCGAAGCTTGCTCCAATTCGCCGAGCATAGCCAGTGCTTGCAGAGTCGGGGCCGCATCGGCGCTGTCGAAGGTGCCGTAGATCAGGCTCAACCAGGAATGCAGGGCGGCTAGGCCTCGGGTGGCGCTCACACCCGGGGCGGGCGGTTTGCTGGCCGTGCCGCTCTCGATCAAGGCGAGCTTTTCTTCGAGCTGCACAGCGGTGGGCCGAACAGCTTCCGGGGCGGAATCCTTGAGCGAGTGGAGCTGTTTGCGCAGAGCACGCAGTTGTTGCAGCGCGTCGTAGTTGGCGGTAAGAGCTGTCGCTGTGCGCTGTTGTGCAGCAAACATCGCCCGGAGATCGGTGGGCGTCGCCTCGACGCGTGGGTCCATCCGGACCTTCAGCTTTTGCGTTTGCGCGGTGCCGTCCACGGTTAGACGAACTGTGTACTCACCCGGAACTGCGGCGGGACCGAGCGGGCCAACGGGCGTGTCGTGCGGAATGGCGGAGATAGGGTAGTCGCTTTCCAGAGTCTTGGGCCTGGGATAGCGCAAGTTCCATATCCAGCGATGCATTCCGGAGGTGGAAGAGAGAATGCGTTCCTGCCGCACCCAATAGGTGGGGACGTTGAGATCTTTTTCGTTGAATGGTTCTGGTTTGTCGTCGCTGGCAAAGCGCCGTACCAGCTTGCCGGTCGTATCGAGAATTTCGAGCGTGACCAGCTTGGCGGAATCTTTCAACAGATAGTTGATGACAGCGCCATCCGGCGGGTTCTGGCCCATGGGGGTTTCGGGCGGCAGCGGAGTGTCGGGGTTGATGCTGCGCTGGATTCGCGTGGCGAGTTGAGGCTGGAAGAGCTTGGTTTGTAGGGCGTCGCCTTCGTGAATCTGGCGTAGAGGCGTGATGTCGTCCAGAATCCAGAACGAGCGTCCGTGCGTGCCGAGGACAATGTCATCGCCGTGGATGACAAAATCCCGCATGGATGTATAGGGCAGGTTGAGTTGCAATGAGTGCCAGTGGTCGCCATCATCGAACGACACCCACATGGCGCGCTCCGTGCTAGCGAAGAGCATGCCAGGACGCTTGGGGTCTTCGCGGATGGCATTCACCGCGGCGTCATCTGGAATGCCGTTGGTGATTTTTTTCCAGGTCTTGCCGCCATCGTGGGTACGGTAGATGTACGCATGGAGATCGTCGAGGCGAAAACGGTTGACTGAGACGTAAGCAGTTTGAGCATCAAAGTGGCCTGCGTCGATCTGCGAAATCTTACTCCAAGGCGTGAGTTCCGACGGCGAAACATTCTTCCAATTCTTTCCACCGTCTCGCGTCACATGGACCAAGCCATCGTCGGTGCCGGCCCAGATCAGGTTCACGTCTTTGGGTGACGGCGCCAGCGAATAAATGACGCCTCTGTGCTTCCCCTTGAGCGGATCGTCGTTCACAAATACGCCCAGCGTGGCGGGGACGCCAGGATCTTCTCGCGTTAGATCGGGACTGATGACTTCCCAGCTATGA
The DNA here is from genome assembly GCA_043746935.1 of Acidobacteriaceae bacterium. Taxonomy (GTDB): domain Bacteria; phylum Acidobacteriota; class Terriglobia; order Terriglobales; family Acidobacteriaceae; genus JANXUC01. The sequence continues at coordinate 5,892 of JAYTQD010000710.1, forward strand.
CCGCCGTTGGTGGTCTTGAACAACACGTTCGAACCGAAATAGAGAGTGTGCGGATCAACCGGCGAGAAAATCACTGGCTGCGAGCGATTGAGACGGTATTTGCCTGTGCGGATGACCCACGGGCTTACGTCTTGCACCTGCCCGGTGCGACGATCGAATTTCGTGAACTTACCGCCGTACAAAATATCCGGATGCAGCGGGTCCGGCGCAACGTAGCCGTATTCTTCGATGCCAATCGGATGCCAGTCCCGGAAAGTGATTGCGCCGTAGTCACTGCGGCTGGTAGTGCCGACCGAGCCGCTCTCCTGCTGTGAGCCATACACCCAGTACGGAAACTGATTGTCGGTGGCTACGTGGTAAATCTGCGCCGTTGGCTGGTTGTACCAGGAACTCCAGGTCTGGCCGCCATTCACCGTCACCACCGCGCCCTGGTCGGAGGTCAGCAGCATGATGTCTGGATTGGTTGGATTGATCCACGTTGAGTGATAATCATCGCCACCGGGCGCGCCCTTGATGGCAGTGAAATTCTTGCCGCCGTCGGTGGATTTGTAGGTGGAGGTATTGCTGAGAAATATCGTGTCGCGATCTTTGGGAT
>JAYTQD010000711.1:0-2436 GCA_043746935.1 Acidobacteriaceae bacterium
GATCAAACGGATAAGCGGTCGCGAACATCACCGGCCAAGCCCGCCGGGAGCCGGCGATCAGCATCAGCGGGCTTAATCGCAAGACGCTGATGACGAGCAAGACCGCTGGCGAATCGAAGGTGAACAGCCAGCGCGACAGTGCGTAACAGGCCAATCCCGCTGCGGCAAACAGTACGGTTCCGCGATCCCAAAACGGTTGCGGCGGATTGTCCAGATCCGTAAAAAGTCCCATGGTGTTTAGGGGAACAGATCGCCGCTGAGCAAGAATTTGTAGACCGAAGTGTTAATCCGCACCGAACCGGTAACCGTCATTTTCACGCGAACAGCCGATATCGGTATGTCCACATCAACGGGCATGGGGCCGGCTACTGTACTGAGGGTAATTGGAAGCGATGCGTCAACCAGCGCCACTGTCCCGGTGCCGGTCAGTGTAGTGAATTGAATTTTTTCCAGCGTCCAGACTGCAACCGTATCGGAAATTCCGAACGGCTTCACCTCAAGCGTGGATTTCGCCGGCAGCCGCCGCGGATTCACCATCAAGCGGGCCGAGGCCACGCAGTCCTCCGGACCAGGGTTGGTTCCTGGAGGCGGACACGAAGCAGGCACCCACTCCACTTCCGCGGCGAGGGGTACGGCGGAGGCCACCGGGGGATAGGCTATCTGTTGCAGGGCCGGGGCGTAAAAGATTCCGGATTTGTTTAACGAAACGGTTTCCGGCGCCGCCTTTTTCAATTTGCCCGCATCCAGCTTGTAGACATTGCCCGCGTCGGAGACGAACACGGTGCCCGTGACATCCGTAACAGTCCCGTATGGGGCCGCAAGAGGGTCGATCCCTTCATCCAATGGAATGGTGGCTATCAGGCCGGAGTCCGCCGCAACCACTCGCACGCGCGCGCCCTTCGCATCGGCGATCACCAGGTTTCCGGTCACCTCCGCCGTCAATCCCAGCGGGCTGTTCATCTGGGCGTTGGTTGCTATTTCGCCGTCGCCGGCCGAACCGGCGATGCCATTGCCGGCCACGGTGGTGATGGCCCCGGTTCCGGCGTCCACTTTCCGCAGGCGCGCGTTTCCTGTGTCCGCGACGTACAGGTTGCCGGCGGGATCGAGAAACAGGCCCCATGGAGCGTTCAACTGCGCGCTGGAGGCGGCAAGATTGTCGCCATTGAACCCCGCCTCACCCGTTCCGGCATATAGACTTAACCCACCGGCGGAATTCAGCTTATAGACCTTGTTCTGGCCGGCGATTGCGATGAAACTGTTCCCGTTGGCATCCGCCGCAAAGCCGGTTGTGCGGTTTGGGTTCGAATTTAGATCTGGCGGTGTCTCCGCACCTGCGCCGCCGGCGCATAGAAACAACACCGCTGCCATCGGGATGGAGTTGCGAATTTGATAGCCCAAGAACCACTGTAGTACGGTTCTTGGGGCGGACGAAAGCCTTAGCTGGTGACAAGGCGACGGAGCCGCATCTCGGGCCTGTGGTCATGATGGGGAGAGTTCACAGGTTCGTACACCGGTTCCACTTCCGCAATGCGGGCTTGGCCGTACCGCTTCAGCGTTTCCATCAGGCGCGCCAGCATCAGCCGTTGCGTGTCTGCATGATAGGCTTCCCTGTGGCCATCGCAACAGAAGGGCACTCCTCGCTTTACGAGGCTTTGTACCAGCGGGATCGGATTCTCACAAAATAAGCATTTCATTTGACTGCTGACGGCCTTTGGAGCACTCGCCTAACCTCATCTGTCATCAGTAAAACACATTAGGTGGCATGTAAGAAATAGACATGTTGGCTCAAATCTAGTGCCTTTTCTTGCAGTACTAGGGTTTTAGTACTACGTCGGGATTTATTTGTCTTTGAGGGGTATCCGCTTGACTCAGGTGACCCCAACCGGTAGTATTCGCTGATGGTTGAGGAATTCGAGGAGTATCCACGGGACTTGATGGAGTTGGAAGCGAATTATGGTAGCGAAGCGGCGTGCCGGGCATACTTGGCGCGACTGCGATGGCCGCAAGGCTTCCGTTGTCCCCGCTGTGCATCGGGGCGGGCGTGGCCAGTACGGATGTTATGGGAGTGTGGCGATTGCGGCTGCCAGACTTCGGTGACGGCTGGCACTATCTTTCAGGACACGCGAACGCCCATACCCGTTTGGTTTCGGGCGATGTGGTGGGTGACGACGCAGAAGAACGGAGCGAGTGCTTTGGGGCTGCAACGGGTATTGGGGTTGAAAAGCTATGAGACTGCTTGGACGTGGCTCCATAAACTCCGGCGAGCGATGGTCCGCCCGGGGCGCGACCCGTTAACCGGCAGAATCGAAGTCGACGAGACGTACGTGGGCGGATTGGAAGAGGGACGGCGCGGGCGGGGAGCGGAGAGCAAAGCCCTGGTTGTTATAGCGGCTCAGGAAGACGGACGTGGGATTGGCAGGATTCGCATGCGGCAGA
>JAYTQD010000712.1:0-6474 GCA_043746935.1 Acidobacteriaceae bacterium
ACCGTACCGTTCGAACCTAAATTGCTATTCACCGACTCCGTCAGGTGGACGCCAGGCTGTAGGTAACTGCGCGCCGCAACTGCGGGTTCGAGCGACGCCTGATCCAGTGAAGTGACGGGCGGAGCGAGCGTCACCTGCGGCGGTGGCAGCTCCTGTCCGAACGCGGGGGCTGGCGTGGCTGGCGCTTGGCTCGGGTCTTGTTGTCCCCAAGCGGTAACTCCCAGCAGCAGACCCACCAGGGCGATTGGATATCTGTTTCTCATCGAAGTTGTTCTCATCACCCTAGGGCACCACTACGGTGTCGCCCGGCTTGAGCAGAATGTTCTGTTCCATATGCTCGCCTTTGATCACCGCCTTATAGTTGAAGGACAACTTCTCCTGCTTTCCGCTTTCCGTCCGCAGAATGTAGATCGCCTTGGTATTAGCGAACTGCGAAAACCCGGCCGTCGCCAACACCTGTAACACCGTCATATTTGGAAGCAGCGGCACAGCGCCCGTGTGGAGAACTTCACCCAGCAGGAAAACTTTCTGGCTGTTCATCTGCGTCACGACCACCGTGACTTGCGGGTCGGAAACATACTTCTTAAGTTTCGCGGTCAACGCGTCCGCCAGTTGCATGGGCGTCAACCCAGCCGCCTGGACGTCATTCAATAGCGGAAGAGAAATCTTTCCATCCGGACGCACCGGCAAGGTCGCCGTCAGATCCGGCTCCTTCCACACAGAAACGTGCAGCGTATCTTCGGACCCAATCACGTAGTCGGTCGAGGCTACGGGCGCGGATGGAGGGGGCGGAGCGGGGGTCTTGGCTTCCGTTGCGGACGCAGCGTCAGGCTTGGCCTTCGCCTCCTGCGCGAGACAACCCGCCGTTAAAATCCCCGTCGCTAAAACTAACCATCCCAATCCGAACCTTGTCCTGTTGCTCATTTCCCTCTCCTCTATTCCGTGGATTCGACTTTCCACTGGCTAGGCTCCGTACTCTTCACAGCCGATCTGTTTCAGCTTGTACAGCAAGGCCTTGTAACTGATCTGCAATTCTTGCGCGGCACGCCGGCGGTTCCAGCGAGTCTTATTCAAAGCCTTGAGAATCAGTTCCTTCTCCGCCTCGCGCGAAGCCGCCTTGGATGCCTCTTTGAGCGAAACCCGCGCAGCAGTCCGGCCACCGGAAAGCACGCTCAATCCGCGCAGCCCTCCCAAGACCATCGCCTCATCGCCCAAGACCACAATCGCCTTGGCAACGTCTTGTAGTTCGCGCAAATTCCCCGGCCAGGAATAGTCCTGCAACCGGCGCTCCGCTTCGGCACTGAGCTGAGGAAGCCCGCGGCCCAATTCCGTCGAGTAGCGCGACAGATAGAAACTCACCAGCTGTGGAATCTCCTCGCGCCGCTGCCGCAACGGCGGCAAGCGCAGGCAGACCCCGCTAATCCGGTAGTACAGATCCTCACGAAACCGCCGGGACGCCAGCTCGCCTTCGAGATCCCGCGCCGTGGTGAAGACCAGACGCGCCCCTCCGCTTGTTCCGTTTTCCAAAGATTTTCCGTGCTCTAACACTTCCATCAACTTGGTCTGGCATTCGGCCGTGAGGCTGGCCACTTCTTCGAGTAAAACCGTGCCGCGCCGGAACGAAGTGGAAACGCTGCTTTCCAAAGCCTCGACCGTCAAGGTCGCGCAATCCAGCGCTACGAAAGGCTGACTGCGGCGAATCGACATCTGATGAATTCTTTGCGCCGCGGTCCGTTTGCCGGCCCCGGCCTCCGCGCGGATCAGTACCGGCGCATCCCCCGTGGCCAACTCCCGCATCACTTGCTCCACCGAGCGCATGGCCGGACACCCACCCGACAAAAACTGCGGCTCTTCCTCTCGAACAGGAACAGAAGCTTCTTCCAGTCGTGCTGTCGAAGGAGGAAAGTTGTGATCCGAGGTGGACATAGTTGTACTGCGCTCGATTGGGCGAGACAAATCCCGAAATGTCTGTGAATTACTCATGTGTTGCAACCGGGCTGCCAAGCCGAATTCCCTTCGGCTGCGCCTGCGACAGCACCCCTATCCCCTTCTTGAGTAACTACTTAGCTCAACATTGGGAAAAACGCTGCCACACTTCCACCTCATGTTATCTTCCCATGCTTGGGAGCAAAAGTGGAAAACAATTACCCATTCTTTCGTAATCTACCTCAATTATCGCCTGCGAGCGGTCTTATGCCAATTCATTTAACTCTATTTTAATCAATAGTTTACATGATAAAATCGTCTTGACTATGGCTCGAAAGAGGGAGCAAGACTTGGCTCCCCAGTGGGGCTATAGGTTTTCCCTCCGACTTCGCTTATTCTGGCTCACAGCCACGGTCATGAATTCAGCGGTGCAGGCATTGCCTTCTCGGCAGGACGTCGCGACAGCTTGGGGGGATCGCACCTCCAGGGCGCAGTTGGCTCTGATCGGGTGCCTGCTCGCCATCCTGTACGGCTCAGTACTCGCGCATCTGGCATCTCAGTGGTCCCGCGACCCAAATTTTTCTCACGGCTTTTTTGTGCCGGCTTTCTCGCTGTACATCCTTTGGGAGCAGCGCCAGCAGCTTGCACGTCTTTGTCCAGAACCAACTTGGACGGCTCTCTGGCTCCTCATCCCAGGCTTGCTGTGCCTGCTCGTCGGCACTTTGGGTGCTGAACTCTTTTTGTCTCGAGTCTCCATCGTGCCGGTGTTGGGCGGCCTGGTCGCCTTGCTTCTTGGTTGGCGTTTTTTGCGAATCGCAGCCTTTCCCTGGCTGTTTCTCTTGCTCATGATTCCGCTGCCTGCCCTGGTGTTCAATCAGATCACGTTTCCGCTGCAAATCTTGGCCTCGCGCATTGCGGCCAATTTGCTGCCGTTGTTGGGGGTTCCCGTTCTGCGGGAAGGCAACGTGATTCGCCTTCCTGCCATGGCGCTCGAAGTGGCTGAGGCCTGTAGCGGCATTCGATCCTTGATGTCACTGATGACGCTGGCCGTGATGTATGGTTACGTTTTGGAAAAACGTTGGAGGGTGCGAGCACTCCTGGCCCTGGCAGCCGTTCCAATCGCTGTGGCAGCCAACAGCCTGCGTATCGTCGGCACGGGCTTGCTCGTACAATACTGGGATCCCGAGAAAGCGGAGGGGTTCTTTCACACGTTCTCGGGATGGATCATCTTCGTCGTCTCGATCCTGCTGCTGTTCGCGGTGCGACGTTTTCTTCACTGGATTTTCGGCCAGCCCAACGGGCAACCCTCGGTCAATCCAGCTTCGGAGATCACACCATGAACCTGCGTCCGCATTCCCGTTTCCTGCTGGCAGTTGCGTTGTTGGCGCTAACGGTCGGCTTTCTCCACGCGCGCGGCAAAGAAGAGATCCCGCTGCAGCGCGAGCCGTTGGCATCTTTTCCCCGGTCTCTCGGCACGCGCGCGGGCATCGACTACGCTATGCCGAAGGATGTCCTTGATGTCTTGGGCAACGGCGACTTCCTGTTGCGCCTCTACCCGGACACCGCGGGTAGCGCCGATGTGGATTTGTTCGTGGCCTATTTCGCTTCCCAGCGCGCCGGCGATACGCTGCACTCGCCGAAAAACTGCCTGCCGGGCGCGGGCTGGTTTCCCGTACAGTCCGAAGAACGCGAGATCCAAGCCCCAGGCGTCGTCCCCTTTTTCGCCAACGAATACCTGATCGCCAAAGATTCGGATCGCAAGCTGGTGCTCTACTGGTATCAAGCACACAATCGAGCCCTGGCTAACGAATATTGGGCCAAGTTTTACCTCGTCGCCGACGCCATGCGGTATAACCGAAGCGATGGCTCCTTGATTCGCATCACCACACCTGTCGCTCACGGCGAGCGCATCGAGACAGCGCGGCAAAGGCTCTTGGAATTCGCCGGACAAGTAGCTCCGCAACTAGGACGCTATATCCCGCAATGACTCATGGAACTAGATCAAGCTTGGGAGAATTCCTGATGAAACATACGCTATTTTTCCCCGTCCGCACTCTTACGATTTGCCTGCTTACACTCGTGGCGCTGCTGGCGGGCTGCAAACGCGACCCCAACGTGCAAAAGCAGAAATACTTCGAGAGCGGCCAACGCTATTTGGAAAAAACCAAGTACCGCGAAGCCATCATCCAATTCTCCAACGCCTTGCAGGTGGACCCACGCTTCGTCGACGGCCACTACCAGCTCGCGCAGACCTACATCAAGTTACAAGACTGGAACTCCGCCTACGAACAGCTGGAAAGGACCGTCGAGCTCCGTCCGGACCACTACCAGGCACACATCGATCTCGCGAACCTGTTCATCGCCAGCCATGCGCTCGACCGCGCCAAGGAGCACCTCGATCTGCTCGCCGCGAAAGATCCGGCGGACCCGCAGTTTCATCTCGCCCTGGCCAACTACCTGGCCGCCCAGGAGAACCTTGCTCCGGCCCTGGTGGAGATGCAAAAAGCCGTCGACGGAGCGCCCGGCAACGTAGACTCTCTGCTCAACCTGGCGCTCCTCGAAGTCCGCGCCAGCCAGCCCGAAGCCGCCGAAGCCACCTTCCGTAAAGCCCTGTCCCTCAACCCTGCGGCCGTGAATTCTCTCATCGCCCTCGGCAGCTTCTACCAATCCCGCTCGCGCTGGACCGAGGCGGAACAAACTTTCCGGCGCGCCATCGCTTCCAACCCTCAAGACCACGAGCCTCGCGCCGCGCTTGCGCGTCTCTATATGGAACAAGGCAAGCGCGAAGAAGCGGAAAACCTCCTGCGTCAGGCCAAACAGGAGCTCTCGAACGACGCCGATGCCTACAGAATGCTGGGCGATTTCTACTTTGCTTCCGGGGATTTGGATAAAGCCACTGCGGAATACCAGTCCATCTTCGCCGCTCACCCGAAAGATGAACAGGCCAAGAAAAACTACGTCCAACTTCTGATTTTGAAAGACCGGCTCGACGAAGCCACCCAGCTGAATGACGAGGTGTTGAAGGCCAACGCAAAAGATCCCGAAGGCCTCGTCTACCGCGGACAGATTCAGCTCAAGCGAGGCCAGCCCCGTGAAGCCGCCACCACATTGCAGTCGGTTCTGAACGCCGATCCCGATAATGCCGTAGCCCACTACCACTTAGGCGCGGCGTACGATGCGATGGGCAACCTGCAGTCCGCTGAGAACGAATGGCGGAATGCCGTTCGCTTGCACCCTGATCTCGCCGAAGCGCACCATGCGCTCGCCGCCCTCGCGCTCAAGAACAACGACTACTCCGCTCTAGAGGAATCCGCCAACCAGATCATCCGGCTGCAACCGCTTCTTCCCGACGGATACGTTCTCCGCGGCCTCTCCTGGCAAGGCCGCAAGGATCAGAAACAGGCCGAAGCCGACATCCGCAAGGCCATCGAAGTCGCGCCGCAAAGCCCGGTCGGATACATCCACATGGGCAATCTACGGCTGGAACAAAAGAAATACGCCGACGCCGATAATTTCTACGAGCAAGCTCTCACCAATGATCCCACCGCCGCTGATGCCCTGGTCGGAATAGCCCGCGTGGACTCCGAGCAAAACCAGGGGGACAAGGCCGTCGCGCGCATTCAGACTCAGATCGCCAAAGTTCCCAACAGTAGCAATTATTACTACCTGCTGGGCGTTGTCCTCTCCGACAAGAAGGACTATGCGGGCGCGGAAACAGCCATCAAGAAATCCATCGAACTCGATAAGACGAATTCCGATGCCCTGCTCAAGCTGGGCCAGGTGCAAATCGCAGCCGGCAACACCGACCAAGCCATCGCCACCTACCAGCAGTCGGTCAAGAATAACCCCACCGACTCTCGCTTTTATGTCTTACTTGGCGAGATGTACGAATCCAAGCAGCAATCGGCGCAGGCTAAAGAGATGTACCAGAAAGCTCTGCAAGTGCAGCCCGACAACGCCCTGGCGAAAAACAACATGGCGTACCTGATGCTGCAGGAGGGCGGCAACGTCGATGTCGCTTTTGGAATGGCGCAGGAAGCCCGCCGCGGCATGCCCGACTCTCCCAACTCCGCCGACACGTTAGGTTGGGCGTTCTACAAAAAAGGGGTCTACAGCTCCGCCATCAATCTGTTCAAGGAGTCCATCAAGGACGGCCAGAATGGCGATCAGCCGGAAGACCCGCTCACCTACTACCATCTCGGTTTGGCGTACCAGAAGAATGGGCAGAAAGACCTGGCGAAAACCACGCTACAAAAAGCGTTGAAGCTCAATCCGAAATTCCCCGGGGCTGACGGAGCGCGGCAGGCGTTGGCGCATTTGTAGAACGTCATGCCGTAAAAGTTGAGGTTACCGGCGCTCCTGCAAAGGCCCTGTGGCCACAGGCAATTCGTCGCGGGATCCCCATTCCGCCCAGGAACCGTCATAGAGTGCTTGCACCGGTTTGCCGATTCGTTCCAGCGCGAGCGCCAAAACCGCGGCCGTCACTCCGGAACCACAGGTCGTGACGATTGGCCGGCTAAGATCGACGCCCGCCTCATCGAAGGTCTG
>JAYTQD010000713.1:0-6430 GCA_043746935.1 Acidobacteriaceae bacterium
GGCGCGTCCGGCGAAGCGTCCAACTACATCGAGGTCTGGGGACTCGGCCGCGAGCGTGAGTGTGAGGGTGGCGTAGGCGGTTTTGCGATTAAGTCCGGCACGGGCCAGGTTCGCGCCGAAGAGGAAATGGGTGATGGGTTCCAAGCGATGAGAGCTTGATGATACTACGAGGCGGGCAGACGGTCTTCATTATCCCGACCGAAGTGGAGGAACCTGTTGTTGCCCTTGGCCGGGGCGCGACGAGGAAGGCCGCTCTTCCGATCAGCGATCGGCCTTTGCGGCGCGGCTGAAGCCGCGCCTTTCAAAGCAACATCCATGCCAACGGAATCAGGGTTTTCGGCGTATTTGGACGCTTGCGCCGCTGGTTCCCTTTGAAACGAAGACATCGGCGGGAAGCTTGAACCGGGCGCTCAATTTCCGCACTTGTTCCAGGGTGAGATTCCGTTGCCCTGACAAGAACATTGAAACCGCGCTCTCCGAACCAAATTGAGGGATCAGATCCCGTTGCTTAAGGCTCTCTTGTTCCATCAGAAACCGCACAACCGAAGCCGGGTCGGCTGCTGGGATTGGGTAGTGGTGCTGCTCGTAACGTTCCACGAGCAAGGTTAGGAGTTCGATGGCTTCCACTTCCGAGCGAGAGGGGTGCTCCAGCGCCGTCAGTTGGAAGAGAGCGTTGGTGTAGTCTTCCAGTTCCGCGTCGTTATGAATGACGCGGGGAGCGCCACGGGCAATCATTTTTGCAGGATTGGCGAGAACTGTGCTCATTTTGTTCCAAACCTCTTATCCCAGTTACTTCGATTGTCGTATTGCTTGTGGGTCAAAAAAGACCGGATGTAGACGTGCCCTTTGGTCTGCTTGTCGTCTTTCCTCTTGGCATAGTGAATGACGGTGATGAGCCTGTACCGGTTCTGTCGGAAGTTAAAAATCACGTAACCATCCACGGCATCAGTATCGGGAAACACGGCGCGCACTTCCGCAAAATTGCGCCACCGTAACGCCTCGGCGATTCCCAACCACGCCTTAATTTCGTTCGCCGCATCCGGATAGCGTTCCATGGCCTGGCTGAGATGCTTCCGTGTAACGATGTGCACTGATTTATAATACTTCACGATATGTGAAGTTGTCAAAGGACACGAGTCCGAGGATTTCGTTTGAGCGCTTGTCTGTGTGGTTTCCAAAATGTTGCGGAAGATTTCTTGCATTTTGCCTGTTCGGCAGGCGAGGGCGCCTGCCGCTACGTGGGGGTGGGTATGGCTAGCATGGTGCCTTTGGGCAAAATCTTTGGGGGACTAGCAGGGTCAGTGCGTTTGGAACCAGAGTGATTTCGGCGAGGAGGTGGCCTAGTAGTTCGCCGTCGGCTTCGATGTAGACGGGATTCGCGCCCATAGGTGTCAGACGAATGTGGGTCGCGTCGCAGAGTTCGATTCCCGGCACCAGCCATTTCGCGCCCAGGATGCCGCGAATCACATACAGCAGGTAACTCCAGCGGCTGGAAGTCTTGAAGAGCACGACGCGAAGATCGTCGCGGAGAAGTGACGCTCCGGGCGCGAGGTCGCGTAGCAGGCTACCGAAATCATGCAGCCGAACGGCGAGGATTTGGGTCACGGATTGGCGCTGCGTGGCGCCGGTTGCCGAAACATCCGCGGAAAACCATTCCATCCGGTGCGTCAGCCAAACCCACAAGGCTTTCGAGAAATAGACAGCAATCCCGAACGTTCGCTTTTCGCTGGGAGCGACTTTATGAAACAGGTAGCCGTCCTGTCCGGCACCCGCCACGCTCAGGAAGTATCGGGTCACGAGGATTCCCTCGACGCTCTGGCAATCCACTCTCCCCACGCTCACGCGCAGGGGAACGGCGCGAAGTGCTGCCCGGGCCGCTGCGGCGGCATCGCGAGGAAGTCTGAGATCGTGAGCCAGAACATTCGCGGTACCGAGAGGAATCACCGCCAGCGCTGCATCACTCCCGACTAGCCCCTGCGCCAGGTCTTGAATCGTGCCGTCGCCTCCGCAAGCGAAAATCGTGTCGTACCCCTGCGCAACCGCGTCTCGGGCCTGCGAACCAGCCTCGGTGGATGAAAGAGTCTCCGCGATGGATGCTTCCACTCCGGCCTCGCGTAAGACTGCAGCCACCTGATCCACGGCCGCGCGGACGTCGCCGCGTTTTTGACCGGAATGCGGATTGTAGAAAAGCATCGCGCGGCGCATATTGAGGATGATTGCTATGCTATCTCTCGCCGCCACCCTTTCGTAAATCAGCGGTTACGGTTGCCGCAGGCACGGTGCTCGGACTACACTACGGGGCGCTACCGGCTGGGCGGCCGAGAGCGGACGTCCCCACGTCAAGTCTTCAGGAGAACATCATGAAGCCGTTCGTATGCGTTTTTTTTGCTTTCTCGTTGTGTGTGACCGCTATCGCGCAGCATCCCGACCATATGGCTGCGCCGGTAAAACCGGCCACGCTGGTTACTGGCATTGGCGAGCAACATCATCCGGTGACCACCACGAACGCCGAGGCGCAGCAGTTCTTCGATCAGGGGCTGCGCTACATTTACGCGTTCAACCACGATGAGGCGGCGCGGTCGTTTCAGCGCGCGGCGGAGCTGGATCCCGCGCTGGCAATGGCTTACTGGGGCGTTGCCGAGGCCGTGGGTCCGAACTACAACGACCCGGCTAGTGAGGATCGTTTCAAGCAAGCGCATGAAGCCATTGCCAAGGCGCTCAGCCTTTCCGCGAATGCGACGCCGAGTGAACGCGAATACGTTGCCGCAATGGCGGTGCGCTTTCCCGCCGACCCGAAGGGAGATTTGAAAAAAGCCGCCGAGGACTATCGTGACGCCATGCGCGAACTGGTGAAGCACAATCCCGACGACCTGGACGCGGCTACTCTCTTCGCGGAAGCAGGGATGAATCTGCACGCCTGGGGGCTCTGGCATCACGATGGCACCCCGGAAGTCGGCACGGAAGAGATTGTTGCGACCTTGGAATCCGTCATCAAGCGCGATCCGAATCACGTAGGCGCGAACCACTATTACATCCACGCCGTGGAAGCCTCGAACAATCCCGAACGCGCGCTGCCTTCGGCGAACCGGCTGGCCGCTCTGGCGCCGGGGGCGGGACATCTGGTCCACATGCCCGCGCATACCTATATCCGCACCGGCGACTATGATGCCGCCGAAACAACCAATATAGCCGCAGCCAAGGTGGATGAAGCCTACATCGCGGCGACCAACGCGCAGGGCATGTACCCGATGATGTACTACTCGCACAACCTGCACTTTATCGCGACGGCGGCGGCGATGGAGGGCCGTTACGCGGATTCCTGGCAGGCCGCTGACAAGCTGGCGGCACATGTGGCGCCGGGGGTGAAAGATGTGCCTCCGCTCGAAGGTTTCATGACCGTGCCCATCATGGTGCGAGTTCGGTTCCAAAAGTGGGATGAGATTCTTGCCATGCCCGCTCCCGACGCAGCCATGAAGACCACAACAGCTTTCTGGCATTTTGCCCGCGGCATGGCTTTTGCCGGTAAGGGCAAAGTCTCCGAGGCGGAAGCGGAATACAAAATCGTGAGCGAGAAACAAGCGAGCACGCCGCCGGACGAAATTTTCGCCATGCCCATCAACAACAAAACCAAAGACGTGTTCACGATTGCCCGCGACGCGCTAGGCGCGAAGATTGCGGTAGTGAAAAAGGATCTGCCCGCGGCGATTGCACTGCTGCGCGAGGCCGTTGCCGTGCAAGACTCGCTGAACTATAACGAGCCACCGGATTGGCTCTATCCGGTGCGGGAATCGCTGGGAGCGGCGCTGCTCATGAACGGCAAAGCCGCGGAAGCCGAGCAAATCTTCCGCGATGATTTGGCGAGGATGCCGCGCAATCCACGGTCGCTGTTTGGATTGAGCGCGGCGCTGAAAGCGCAAAAACGGGACTACGATGCACAGTTTGTCGATCAGCAGTTCCGGGATGCGTGGCGGCAGGCGGATTCGCAGGTGAAGCTGGAGGATTTGGTGTGAAGTCCACCGCTTTGCGTTTCAAAACCGATTGATTCTGTAGACGCAGTGCGGCAATCCGCGCCATTCGATTTCTTTCCACAGGGTCATGCCGTTACGCTCGGCCACGCGCCGCGACGGTATGTTTTCCGGACGGATGAGTGAGATGACGTAGTCCGCGCTCCGATTTGCAAACGCCCAAATCCGGCAGGTCTGCGCGGCTTCCGTAGCGTAGCCATGCCCCCAGTGGTCGCGGCGCAGGTGGTAGCCGATTTCGAGTTCGTCGGTCCCGTCCACAGGCTGCACCGTCACGCCGCAGTCACCGATCAATTCTTCCGTGGACTTCAAAATTATGGCCCAGAGACCGTGGCCGTTGGCGGCATAGCGGCGACGGTTGCGCGCGATCCATTCCTCCACGCCAGCGTGATCGAACAACACGGGGTAGTAGCGCATGGCTTCGGCGTCGGAAAGGATGAGGGCAAGGGCGTCGGCATCTTCAGGGACGAATTCGCGGAGGAGAAGGCGTGGGGTTTCCAGGATTGGGTTCGGGCCGGACATGTTTGTAGGATAGCTGGGCGAAGTGCGCTGCGGAGCTTCGCTCCGCTGGACGGCCGGGGGCGGCCGTCCCCACGTAAAACAGAAGCTCTATAATTCATGGCGATGGCGAAGAAGAAACCCGATCTCGATGTCGCAGCACTCCGGGAGAAGATTCGTTTTCACGAGCACCGCTATTACGTGCTCGACGATCCGGAGGTCGCAGACGCTGAATTTGACCGGCTGCTTAATCAGCTTAAGAAGATTGAGGCGGAACACCCCGAGCTGATTACGCCACAGTCGCCGACGCAGCGTGTGGGGGGCAAGCCGCGCGAGGGGTTTGTGAAAGTGGCGCACTCCTCGCCCATGCTTTCGCTGGACAATGCTTATAGCGAAGAAGAGCTGCGCGAGTGGGAGAGGCGCGTACAAGAATTGAGTGGGCGGACCGATGTGGAGTACGTTTGCGAACTCAAGCTCGACGGCATGTCGCTGGCGGTGGTGTATGAGGATGGCGTGCTGGAGCGGGGCATTACGCGCGGCGATGGATCGACCGGCGAAGACGTGACGCTCAACGTGCGCACGGTGCGCTCGGTGCCTCTGGAGCTGGATGCATCCGTGCTGAAGAAGGCAGGGCTTCCGTCGAGCTTCGAGGTGCGGGGCGAGCTGCTGATGCCGCTGGCTTCGTTCCGGAAAATGAATGAGTCTCGCGAAGAGCAGGGGCTGGCGGCGTTTGCCAACCCGCGGAACGCGACGGCTGGGACCGTGCGGCAACTAGAGCCGAGTGTGACAGCGCAGCGGCGCTTGGACTACTTCACCTATCAGCTCTTAAAAGACGGCCGAACGTATTTTGACCGCCATTCGAAGGCTCTGGCGGCCTTGCAGGCGGCGGGTTTCAAGGTGAATCCGAATCACAAGCTGGTGAAGAATCTGGACGAGGTTTTGCGATTCATCCAACAGTGGGAAGAAAAACGCGACAGCTTGCCGTACGAGATCGACGGCCTCGTAATCAAGGTGGATCGTATTGCGTTGCAGACTGAACTTGGCTTCACGGGGAAAGCTCCGCGCTGGGCGATTGCTTATAAATACGCGGCGCGCGGCGGGGTTACGCAGATAGAGGGCGTGCTCGTCACCGTGGGGCGGACGGGGAAACTGACGCCTACCGCGATGCTGAAGCCGGTCGCGATTGGCGGCACCACCGTGAGTCGGGCCACGTTACACAATATGGACTTCATCGAGCGGCTGGGAGTGAAAATTGGCGACTGGGTGGAGGTGGAGCGCGGCGGCGATGTAATTCCGAAAGTGACGAAGGTTGTGGAAGACAAGCAGCATCCTCGCGGGAGACAGGCGTTCCATATGCCGAAAGCGTGCCCGGAGTGCGGCGGGCATATTGTGAAGACGGAAGGCGAGGTCGACCATCGCTGTGTGAATGCAAATTGTCCTGCCAAGTTGCGCGAGAGCGTGCTGCATTTTGCTTCGCGCAACGTGATGAACATCGAAGGCATGGGGGACGTGCTGGTGGCGCAGCTCACTGAGCGCGGGCTGGTGAAGAGCGTCGCCGATATTTATTCCCTCACGGAAGAGAAATTGCTGACGCTGGAACGCATGGGCGAGAAATCGGCGCAGAATGTTTTGAAAGAGATTGAAGGCTCGAAGAAGTTGCCCCTGGAGCGCGTCATCTTTGGGCTGGGCATTCGCTTCGTGGGCGAACGTACGGCGGAGTTTCTGGCCGAGCATTTTGGTTCGATGGACGCGATCATGGAAGCGAGCCTCGAGCAATTGCAGGAAGTGAACGAAGTGGGGCCGCGCATCGCGCAGAGCATCGTGGAATTTTTCGGGGAAGCGAAAAATCTCGAACTGGTGGAACGCCTGCGGCAAGCGGGGTTGACGCTGAAGGGGATCAAGAGAGAACG
>JAYTQD010000714.1:0-6426 GCA_043746935.1 Acidobacteriaceae bacterium
ACCAACGTTCCATCCCTGTGCAAAACAGGCTGCGCGGAAACGTCAGCGAAATGTTTTAATAGACGGGAACATCCCTCGAACATCCGCATCGTAGGAGAACCCAGCGCGGAGCTTTGGGGATTTTCGGGGATTTCCACGGACGATTTCGGCGGAGGAACGATGGCGACGGTGTCAACGGCAAGCGCGGAGCAACTGGACACACTTTGCATTAATACGATTCGCACGCTTTCGATGGATGCGGTGCAGCAGGCAAACTCGGGGCATCCAGGAACGCCGATGGGCATGGCGCCGGTGGCGTATGAGCTGTGGCAGAAGTTTTTGCGCTTCGATCCGGAGAACGCGACCTGGCCGAATCGCGACCGGTTTGTGCTTTCGATTGGGCACGCGTCGATGCTGCTGTATTCGATGCTGCATTTGACGGGCGTGAAGCAACTCGATGCGAGCAACCAGCCGACGGACAAACTGGCCGTGCCGCTTGACGACATCAAGCGATTTCGGCAGCTAGAGAGTAAATGCCCGGGGCACCCGGAGTACCGCTGGACTTCCGGAGTTGAAACAACCACGGGCCCACTGGGACAGGGCGTGGCCAACAGCGTGGGCATGGCCATTGCGGAACGGTGGATGGCGCAGTACTTCAACCGTCCGGAGTTCGAACTTTTTAATTACAACGTATATGCCATGTGCGGCGACGGCTGCATGATGGAAGGGATTTCCAGCGAAGCAGCGTCACTGGCAGGACACCTGAAGCTGGGGAACCTGTGCTGGATCTACGACAGCAACCGCATCACGATTGAAGGCAGCACGGATCTGGCGTTCAACGACGACGTGGCGGGGCGCTTTCTCAGCTACGGATGGAATGTGTTGCGCGTAGCAGACGCCAATGACCTGAAGGCGCTAGGCGAGGCGGTGAAGTCGTTCCCCAGCGTGAATGATCGCCCAACTTTGATCATTGTGCAAAGCCACATTGCCTGGGGCGCTCCCACCAAGCATGACACCAAGGAAGCGCACGGCGAGCCGCTGGGCGAAGAAGAAATCAAAGGAACAAAGCGCTTCTATGGCTGGCCCGAGGATGCGAAGTTCCTGGTGCCGGAGGGCGTGCTCAATCACTTCCAGGAAGGCATGGGCAAGCGTGGCAAGGCCTTGCGGACGCAGTGGGAAGCGTCGTTTGCGGGATATACGAAGCAGTTTCCTGAGCTGGCGCATTCGCTGGACCTGATGCTAAAACGCGAGTTGCCGGAGGGCTGGGATAAGAATTTGCCGGTGTTTCCGGCGGATGCGAAGGGCATGGCTGGACGCGACGCTTCCGGAAAAACTCTCAACGTGTTGGCGCAAAACGTGCCTTGGATCATGGGCGGGGCGGCCGATCTCGCGCCCTCGACGAAAACACGCTTAACGGCGGCGGACGCGGGGGATTTCCAATCGGACAACTATGGTGGGCGGAATATGCACTTCGGCATTCGCGAGCACGTAATGGCCGCGATTCTGAATGGCATGTCGCTGAGCCATGTGCGGGCGTACGGCTCAGGATTCTTGATTTTCAGCGACTATGCGCGGGCGTCGATTCGTCTCAGCGCGATCATGGAGATTCCGACGATTCACGTCTTCACGCACGACTCCATTGGCGTGGGCGAGGACGGACCGACGCACCAGCCGATTGAGCAACTGGCTTCGCTGCGGGCGATTCCGGGGATGATTGTGATTCGTCCGGGCGACGCGAACGAGATGGTGGAAGCGTGGAAGGTCATCATGAAGTTTCGGCACGAGCCGGTGCTGCTGCTGGCTTCGCGGCAGCCGGTTCCGGTGCTGGATCGAACGAAATATGCGGCTGCTTCCGGCGTCGCCAAGGGCGGATATATTCTGGCCGATGCCGAGGGCGGCAAGCCGGATGTGATTCTGATTGGCAGCGGCACGGAGGTTCCTCTGTGTGTGGAGGCTTACGAGAAGCTAAAAACGGAGGGCGTAAAGGCGCGTGTGGTCAGCCTGCCGTCGTGGGAATTATTTGCACATCAAGATCAGAGTTACCGAGATACTGTTTTGCCGCCGTCAGTCAGGGCGCGCGTGGCGGTGGAGATGGCATCAACCTTCGGATGGGAACGTTACGTGGGCCTCGACGGGAAAATTGTGGGAATGCGTTCGTTTGGCGCATCGGCTCCGTTGAAAGACTTGCTCAAGCACTTCGGTTTTACTGTGGAAGCTGTGATCGCCGCAGCCAAAGATGTTCTGGCGAGGGCGAGGTAACCGATGCGAATCGTCACCGGATCGGACCACGCGGGATTTGAACTGAAGCAGCAGCTCATACCGCTTATGAAAGAGCTAGGCCACGAGGTTTTGGACGTGGGCACCGACAGCACGGCGGCGGTGGATTACCCTGATTTTGCGGCGAAAGTAGGCCATGCCGTGCTCGACGGACGCGCTGAACGGGGCGTGCTGATTTGTGGCAGCGGCGTGGGTGCCTCCGTGGCGGTGAATAAATTGCGCGGTATCCGCGGTGGGCTTTGCCATGACACCTACTCTGCGCATCAGGGCGTGGAGCATGACGATATGAATGTTCTCGTGCTCGGATCGCGCATTATCGGGACGGCGTTGGCAGCCGAGTTGGTGCGGGCATTTCTCGGTGCAACTTTTACCCGCGAAGAGCGTCATATGAGGCGTTTGAATAAAGTATTGGCTTTGGAACTGGAAGGTTAGGCGATTACTCAATCCCCGCCCTGTCGCAAAAAACGCGACAAGGATGGGGCACCCGGCCAGTGACATAAAAAGAGATGGGCATAAGAGAGAGAGGCGTATGAATCCGTTACAGGAATTGCTGAAGTATGGCCAGTCGGTTTGGCTTGACTATATTCGCCGCAACCTCATCACCAGCGGGGAGTTGCAGCGCCATTTGGATGATGACGGCTTGCGCGGGATGACCTCGAATCCGGCGATTTTCGAGAAAGCGATTGCCGGCAGCACCGACTATGCCGACTTTTTGCAATCTCTCGACGGCAAGAACGATCTCGATGCCAAGGCGCGCTATGAGTTGCTGGCGATTCGCGATATTCAGGATGCAGCGGATTTGTTAAGGCCAGTGTACGACAGCAGCAAGAAGCGCGACGGCTACATCAGTCTGGAAGTGTCGCCGTACCTGGCGCGAGAAACGCAAGCCACGTTGGCGGAAGCGCGGCGGCTGTGGAAATCGGTGAACCGTCCCAACGTGATGATTAAGGTGCCGGGGACGGCGGAGGGTCTTCCAGCGATTGAACAACTGACCAGCGAAGGGATGAACATCAACATCACCTTGCTCTTCGCGCAGGACGTCTACGAAAAAGTAGCGGAGGCTTACATCGCAGGGTTGGAGAAATTTGCGGCGAGTGGCGGCGATTTGAGCCGGGTCGCCAGCGTTGCTAGCTTTTTTATCAGCCGCATTGATAGCGCAATTGACGGGCAACTCAATGACAAGCTGAAGACCGCGACCGATCCGGCGCAGCAGGCGTTGCTCCAGAGCCTGCTGGGCAAAGTGGCGATTGCCAACGGGAAGTTAACGTATCAGAGCTATTTGAAGCTCTTCAGCGGACCGCGGTGGGAGACGCTCGCGGCCAAGGGCGCGCAGACGCAGCGCGTGCTGTGGGCGAGCACGGGAACCAAAGATCCAAAGTATTCGGATGTTCTATATATCGAAGAACTCATCGGGCCGGATACGGTCAATACGATTCCTCCGGCAACCTTCGATGCCTTTAAGGATCACGGCAAGCTACGGAATAGCCTGACAGAAGATATTCCAGGCGCGACGAAGAGCATGGCCGATCTGGCCCAGGCCGGGATCACGATGAAAACCGTGACCGACAAGCTGACCAATGACGCGGTACAGCTTTTCAACGACGCCTTCGACAAGCTGCTGATCGCGGTGGAGAAGAGCACGAAATTGCCGTCTCTGAAAATCAACGCCCAAACCTATACGGCGCCAGCGGCTTTGGCTGCGCCGATCAAGGCGGCAGTGGATGGCTGGCGCGCGGGCGGCAAGGTTCGTCGTCTATGGGAGAATGACGCGTCTTTGTGGAGCGGAACGGACGAGGCGAACTGGCTGGGATGGCTGGGGATTGTGGACGAACAAATCGCAAACGCGCAAAAACTGGTCGATTTGGGCGCGGAGGCGCGGTCGGGTGGTTTCACGCAAGTGCTGCTGCTGGGCATGGGCGGGTCGAGTTTGTGTCCGGAAGTTCTGAAGATGACGTTTGGGAAAGTAGCCGGGAGTCCGGAATTGTTTGTGCTGGATTCGACAGACCCGGCGCAGGTTCGAGCGTTACAGGCGAAAGTCGATGTGAGCAAGAGCTTGTTCATTGTTTCGAGCAAGTCGGGGAGCACGCTGGAGCCGAATATTTTCAAACAGTATTTTTTCGAGCAGGCAGGCAAAGCCGGCAACCGCTTTATTGCCGTGACCGATCCGGGATCGAAGATGCAGCAGGTGGCGGAGGGCGATAAGTTCCGGCACATTTTCGCGGGCGTGCCCTCGATTGGCGGTCGGTATTCGGCGCTTTCGAATTTTGGCATGGTGCCGGCTGCGGTGATGGGGTTGGATGTTAAGAAATTTTTGGCCCGCACCAAAGAGATGGTGTCGGCGTGCGCTGCCAGCGCTTCGATTGAAGGAAATCCTGGGGCGATGCTGGGGATTGTTCTGGGAACGGCGGCGAAGAATGGGCGCGACAAGATTACGTTTTTTACTTCGCCGGGGATTTCCGACTTGGGAGCTTGGCTGGAGCAGTTGATTGCCGAGTCCACGGGCAAGGAAGGCAAAGGAATTATTCCGGTGGATCGCGAGCAGATGGGCGCGCCGGAAGTTTACGGAAGCGACCGCGTGTTTGCTTATCTTCGTTTAGCGGCGGAAGCGGATGCCGGGGTGGACGCAAAACTTGCCGCACTGGAAAGAGCCGGACACCCGGTGGTACGAATCGTGCTGAACGATGTCTACGACATTGGGCAGGAATTCTTCCGCTGGGAGATTGCCACGGCTGTGGCAGGTTCTATTCTTGGCATCAATGTTTTCAACCAACCGGACGTTGAGGCCAGCAAGATTGTGACCAAGAGCCTGACTTCTGAGTACGAGAAAACCGGCTCCCTGCCCGCGGAGTCACCGATCTTTGCTGACGCGAACGTTAAGCTCTTCACCGATCCCGCCAACGCGGACGCTCTAGCTAAAGCTGCCGGTAGCGATAAATCTCTAGTGGGTTATCTCAAGGCGCATCTGAGCCGCATCGGGGCGGGCGATTACTTTGCGCTGCTCGGATACGTTGAGATGAATGGTACTCACGAGCAGACGTTGCAAGGCATCCGCCATGCCGTGCGCGATAAGAAAAAATCGGCGACGTGCCTTGGTTTTGGGCCGCGATTCCTGCATTCGACGGGGCAAGCTTACAAAGGCGGGCCGAACTCGGGGGTGTTCTTGCAGGTTACCTGTGACGATGCAAGTGATCTACAGGTGCCCGGACAGAAGTACACTTTTGGAGTTGTCAAAGCGGCGCAGGCTCGCGGCGACTTCCAGGTTTTGGCGGATCGCAAGCGGCGGGCATTGCGCGTGCATCTTGGCGCGGATGTGGATGCGGGGCTGGCGATGCTGGCCAAGGCGGTTACGCAGGCATTGGGATAATACCGGCTGCTTTCAGACCACACGGGCGAGGGCGCCCGCGCCACACAGACTTTGGCTTTCAGTTTCCGGAACACTTTAAGGAGCAACACACATGCAACTCGGAATGGTAGGTCTGGGCAAGATGGGCGCGAACATGACGCGCCGTATGATTCGCGGCGGGCATGAACTCGTGGTCTCGGACTTGAGCGCGGACGCGGTGAAGGGATTGGTCGGTGAGGGCGCGGTGGGGTCAGCGTCTCTTGACGAATTTGTGGGCAAGCTCAAAGCTCCGCGAGCGGCGTGGATCATGGTGCCGGCGGGCGGTCCCACGGAGAAAACCGTGCAAGCGCTGGCGGACCGCATGCAGAGCGGGGACACGATCATTGACGGCGGCAACTCCTATTTCAAAGATGACATCCGTCGTGCTGGGCAGTTGAAGGCCAAGGGCATTCACTACGTCGACGTGGGCACAAGCGGCGGCGTGTGGGGCATTGATCGCGGCTACTGCATGATGATTGGCGGGCCAAAAGAAGCGGTGACGCGGCTCGATCCGATTTTCAAGACCTTGGCTCCGGGGCGCGGCGATATTGGCCGCACGCCCGGACGCGAGAAGGTCACCGGAAGCACCGCCGAAGACGGCTACATTCATTGTGGACCGTCTGGCTCTGGACACTTCGTGAAGATGGTGCACAACGGCATCGAGTACGGGATGATGCAGGCGTATGCCGAGGGTTTTGATATTTTCAAGAATGCCGACAGCAAGGAATTGCCGGAAGATCATCGCTTTACGTTGAACTTGCCGGACATCGCCGAAGTCTGGCGGCGCG
>JAYTQD010000715.1:0-2415 GCA_043746935.1 Acidobacteriaceae bacterium
TCGGCTCCGTCGGGCAACAGCGGGCGAACGAGTTTCACTTTATTGGGAAGCGCCAGCGGAATCGCGCCGTCCAGTACACCCGGCAACTGGCATTCCGGCAAGCCGCAGCCTTCCACGCGAAACTTCATCGCGCTTTGCATCTCCAGCACGACGATCTCGCGCAACTCCTCCGTCGGCTCAATTACAAGGAAATGATCTGGCGGTTGTAGCTCCAACCACTGCCGTATCCGCGACCGTACCCCAGCCAAGGGCACGCCCAAATCGCGCGCCGAACGAAACAAGTTCGCGATCAACTGATCCAGTGCCCGCGAAGATGACAGCGGGATCTTTGGTTTCGTATCCCGCACATAGACGCCGCTGCCATGTCGGAACTCCACCCAATGTTCCCGTTCCAATTGCCGATAACCCGCGCTAATTGTGTTGGGATGAAGATGAAACCGTCGCGCCAGTTCCCGCGTGCTGGGCAGGCGCTGCCCTGGCGCCAGATCCCGGCTGAGAATCGCTAGAACCACCTGTGTAGCCAGCTGTTCTCGAATACTGACTTCACTACCGCGGGTGAGCCAAAGCTGCATATCAATTTTATTAATTGGAACAAGCTAGCCCTGCTTCAATCCCCGCAGCGCGAGGAACCCCAGTCCAGCCACCGCCGCTACCATGGCCAGCCACAGCACGGCCTCATGCCGCTCCGACCATGGTCTGTCATCGGGTCGGCCCGTGAAGACGGTATTGGCTTCTGCCGCCCCCAATGCCGCTTGTGCAGCGGGCTCATCGTCCTTGAAAAACTTCGCGTAGTCGTAGATGGGAGAACTCAACTTCTCATCTCCGTAGTAAAAGTGCAAATGCGGCACCCCTTTTGGCGCAAAGAATACGCGTCGTTCCACTTCCTGCGGTTGCACTCGCTCCAGCGCCAGCGGTGGATCGTCGCCGTTCGCTACCGTCACCGTAAAGTGTGCGCTATGCGTCCTCGCAACCGGCACGAAGAGCTGTTCACTATTCACTACGGTTCCGCCTCGTTTCAATTGGACGCGACTGATGTCCCCGGCAGCCAGCCCCACTGGGCCATGACTCTCGGAGTCGGATTCGGTCACTTCGACCGTTCGCCGGAAATTTACTTGGTCATTTCCAACCGTAAACATGATCCGGTCCACCTGCACATTCGCGGGCACGTCGCAGTCGATCAAAGTTGCCAGACCACCTGGCGATTTCGCCGCCGGTTGCGTCTGCCGCAGCGTGCCGCAGGAACCAACATCGGTCCAATACGACTTCCTCTCTCCCAAGCTGTATACGAAAGCTTGCTTCACTTGTTGAGGTCGAATGCCCGCCGTCAGCCGCACATGCACGTAGCGGAAACTGGCGGTTGGTAACTTGAGCGTAGCGTTCGCTCCCAGACTTTCGCGAGAAAAATCATAGAGCGTGGACACACCCAGATCGACAGCCCTTCCACCCGCCAAAACATCCTTGCCCTGCGCGCGGGCGGTGACAAGAAAATCTTTCGCATCCAGGCTTAGCCGAACGCGGTTGTACTGAATGGTCGACGAAAGATCAAGATCGAATTCCGTGTCCCCGCCAACCATTCCGAGATTCAGAATCTTTGCCTCGTGCTCGGCGCTTTGCACGCCTGCCGACTGCACTCTCAGGGCGTAAGGAACCTGCGTCTCGCCATCAAAAATTCGTAAATCGGAAAGATCGGGCCGCGCATGTTGCAGCACGTCTTCGTCCACCACAAAGTAGTTCGTGGGTAGCTCCGGACTGGTGGAAATCTCCCGCGTGCGGGCAAAATAGGAAATACCCGGACCAACCGCACCTAGGGCGGCAGCCAAGAGAGAGACGAATACGAACCAGCGGCGTGAAATCATGATGACCGCGGAGGTTCCTCTCCACGCGCTTTCTTCGACAACTTAAGCCAGTCTTGTTGGTACGCAAACGATATCCCCATCAGCAACGCGCCGAGCACCATAAAACTTACGATGCGATAACCGCGATCCAATGAAGAAACGTCGTAAATAAATACTTTACAAATCGTGGCGGCGATCAGGGCCATGGCCTGCCAACGAATAAAGGCGGAGCGCCTCAGGAAGCCGATCACCATCAGCATCCCGCCGTAGCCCATCCAAAGCGCCGAGTAGGTGAAATCACGCGTAATCCCGATGTCCCGGAACACCCGCCGTTCATCGTCGGCGACGGACGGCTTCGTCCGAATCATCTGCGCGGCAAAGTAATCTCGCACTTCCAGGCTCAACGCCCACAGCGCCAGCGCATTCAGAGCCACGCTTCCAATCACGGCCATCTGCTCGCCCGCCGAATCGCCGCGTTTCCGGCCAAACCAAACCAGCAGGCCTAGCACGCAGACCGCCACCGCATACGTGGCCATGCGTGTGTTGAAAATCACGTGGGCCGTTTCAAAATTGTCAAACG
>JAYTQD010000716.1:0-2414 GCA_043746935.1 Acidobacteriaceae bacterium
GATGGAGCCGGTGCCTAGGCTGTCTTTATGTTCGAGCGCGCCTTCGAGGACGTAGGTGATGATCTCCATGTTGTCGTGTGGGTGGGTGCCGAAGCCCTGGCCGGGGGCGACCCAATCCTCGTTGATGACGCGGAGGGCGCGGAAGTGGGTGTGGGCGGGATCGTGGTAAGTGTTGAAAGAGAAAGTGTGGCGCGTCTTGAGCCAGCCGTGGTCGGCGCCGCCGCGTTCCATGTTGGGGCGTAGGGCGATCATGTGGTTTCCTAGTATCTTCCTTGTTATCTAGTCAGTTAATAGATGCTGGAGGGGGGAATTGGATGCAAGGGGGTAAATCCCCGCCCTGTCGCAGAGAAGCGCGACACGGACGGGGCACCCGGCCGTCCTTCCAACGTACACCTCCTGAAACCACGCGGACCTGGGATCACGGATTCCCATCCTTTGTTTCGCAAAGTGCGCGAAACAAAGGATGGGGCACCCATTTTCCGGAATGGTTCTAGGACACCTGTTCCGGAGTGGTTCAGGAGAGCTAGTTGTTGTAGAGATCGGATTCTGGAACGACCGGATCGGATGGAGCGGTGGTTTGACCACGTCCGGCGCGTTGAAGGGCGGTGAAGCGGGGGCCGCGGGCTGGGGTGGTTGGGGCGAAGCGGAGGAAGCCGATGGGTTTGAGGACGTTGTCGTAGATGGCTTCCATGCCTCCGCGGATGCAGTAGGTCTCGTGCCAGAAGCCGGTGCCGCCGGAATCTTTGAGGAATTTTGTCCACCAGGTGCGGTGCGGTTCGGAGCGGGTGAAGGTTAAGAGGCTCTCCATGTCGCGCCAATACTGGCGCATACCGATGTTCGGCGGGTAGAACGAATAGAAGATGCGTTCGTGGAGGAGGAGGCCGTCGGGTTTGGCGGCGACCGAGGCGTCGATTTGGGGGCCGAAGCCGAAGACGGTTTTGAGGCCGGTGAGGGTGTTGACGCGCATGCCGAGATAGATGACGACGAGGTCGGGGTAGGCGGAGAGGTCGACGGTTTGGCGGGCGACTGGGGTGGGCATGGGGAGTGGGTGCCTCCGGCTGCTTACTTCTTTTTGTCGGATTTTTTGGAGTCTGATTTAGATTCGGATTTCGATTCTGATTTGGACTCGGACTTCGAGTCGGACTTTGACTCGGATTTTGAGTCTGATTTGGTGGAGCTGTCTTTCGAGTCCTTGCTGGGTGAATCTTTCTCGGACGCCTTTCCTGCGGAATCGCTGTCGGTGGATGAGAGCGAGGAGCCTTTTTTTGCGTAGTCGGTGACGTACCAGCCGGTACCTTTGAACTGGACGGCTGGAGCGGAGATCATCTGCTCGACTTTTCCGCCGCACTCGGGGCACTTGGTGACGGGGCGGTCGGAGAACTTCATGATCTTTTCGAAGCGGTGTTTGCACTTGAGGCACTGATATTCGTACAGAGGCATCGGGATGATTCTAACAGCGAATGGGTCAAAATCCCCGCCCCTTCGACTTTGCTCAGGGCAGGCTCTGTCGCAAAAGGCGCGACAAGGACGGGGCACCCACTGCATCTGCTAGACTTCCGGCCATGCCCAAGGAATCGACAGCGCGGGGGACATTGTACCTGGTGGCGACGCCGGTGGGGAACTTGCAGGATATGACTCTGCGGGCGATTGAGGTGTTGAAGGAAGTGGATTTAATCGCGTGCGAGGATACGCGGCATACGCAAAAGCTGCTGACGTATTTTAATATTGGAACGGCGACGGTGAGTTATCACGAGCACAACGAGCGCGAGCGGGCGGCGGAGATTCTGGCGAAGTTGAAGAGTGGCGGACGGGTGGCGGTAGTGTCCGATGCGGGGATGCCGGGGATTTGCGATCCGGGATATCGGGTGGTGACTTTGGCGGTGGAGAACGGAGTGCCGGTGGTGCCGGTGGCGGGGGCGTCGGCGGTGGTGTTGGCGTTGGCGGCTTCTGGATTGCCGACGGATGCGTTTGGATTTGGGGGATTTTTGCCGGCGAAGAGTGGGCAGAGGAGGGAAGTGTTGGAGGGGATTGCGAGGTCGGCGCGGACGGAGATTTTTTATGAGGCTCCGCATCGGGTGGTGGAGGCGTTGGAGGATTTGGTGGAAGTATTGGGCGGGGCGCGGCGGGTGGTGATGGCGCGCGAGTTGACCAAGCTGCATGAGGAGTTTCTGCGCGGGTCGGCGGCGGAAGTGCTGGCAACTTTGAAAGCGCGTGGCGACGTGAAGGGCGAGATTACTTTGTTGATTGGGAAGGCGGAGGCGGGGGCGGTGGTGTCGAAGATGTCGCTGCGCGCGCGGATGGAGCAGGTGATGCGCGAGGAATCTTTGGACGAGAAAGCGGCACTGAAGAAAGTGGCGAAGGAATTTGGGTTGGGGAAGAGCGAGGCGTATCGGTTGTGGCAGAGAGGGAAGTAG
>JAYTQD010000717.1:0-6385 GCA_043746935.1 Acidobacteriaceae bacterium
TGCCATGATTCCGAAACCGCCGCAACGTCTCCGCCACGTCCGCGCGCGACGTCGTTACCATCCCGCCTTCCCCAGTCGTCAAATGCTTCACCGGATGCAAACTAAACGTCGTCATGTGCGCCATGCTACCCACGCGTCGTCCGCGATATTCCCCGCCCAACGCATGACTGGCATCTTCAATCACGGTCAACCCATGCCGCTCCGCAATTCCCATCAATGCATCCAAGTCCGCCGCATGACCGGAATAATCCACAGGAAGAATCGCCTTAGTCCGCGGCGTAATCCGCGTCTCCACCAAAGCCGGATCCAAATTCAAAGTGTCCCCGCAGACATCCGCAAACACCGGCGTCGCCCCCTGGTACAAAACACAGTTGGCGGTGGCGCAAAACGTCATCGGCGTAGTCACGGCTTCATCGCCCGGCCCCAACCCAGCCGCGAACGCCGCCCCGTGCAAAGCAGCCGTTCCAGAACTAAAACTCACCGCGAACTCCGCCCCCACCGCCCCCGCAAACGCCTCCTCAAACTCCACCACCTTCGGCCCAGTCGTCAACCAATCCGAGCGCAGCACCTCCGCCACCGCCGCGATATCAGTTTCCTCCACCGCTTGCCGCCCATACGGCAACAACGTTGCCCTCACGGGCACGCCCCCATCAATCGCCAGCGCTTCTTTATTAATAGCCATTCCCATGCAAAAATTTTCCGGGGGTGCCCCGTCCTTGTCGCGTCAGCGACAGAGCCTGCCCTGAGCGAAGTCGAAGGGGCGGGGATTTTCTCCCTATGAATGTCGTCGGGTGCCCCACTCAAGCCCTCCTTTTGTGTGGGGTACTTTTCCCAATGGTCCCTACCCCGCCCGATCCTCCGGCGCAATCAACGCCTCCAGCTCTTGATTCGTCAGCCACTGCGCATTCGTATCGCTCGCATACCGAAACCCTTCCGGCAGCGCCTTCCCGCCTCCCCAGTTCTCCTTGCTCCACCACGGATGCGCCGGCTGAATCACAAACATATCCTCCAGCTCCACCGTATTCCTCGCCTCATCCTCGGAAATCAAAGCCTCATGCAGTTTTTCCCCAGGACGGATTCCTATAAACTCCACCGCGCATCCCGGCGCCACCGTCTCCGCCAGACTCACTAGTTTCATACTTGGAATCTTTGGCACAAAAATCTCCCCACCGTGCATCACCTCAATACTCTTCACCACAAACCGCGCCCCTTGTTCCAAAGTCATCCAAAACCGCGTCATCCGCGCATCGGTGATGGTAATTTTCCCTTTCTTCCTCTGCTCCACAAACACCGGAATCACGCTCCCCCGGCTCCCCACCACATTCCCATACCGCGCGCAACTAAACCGCGTATTCCGCCCACCCGCATACGCGTTCGCCTGCACAAACATCTTCTCCGCGCACAACTTCGTCGCCCCATACAGATTCACCGGGCTCACAGCCTTATCCGTACTCAACGCCACCACGCGGCTCACCCCGCAATCAATCGCCGCGTCAATCACATTCCGCCCACCCATAATGTTAGTCTGGATCGCCTCAAACGGGTTGTATTCGCAGGCGGGGACTTGTTTTAGGGCTGCGGCGTGGACTACCACGGACACGCCATCGAAGGCGCGGATCAGGCGCTGTGGATCGCGCACATCGCCGATGAACCAGCGGAGGCTGGGATGGTCGAAGCCCGCGGCGCGCATATCGTGCTGTTTCAGCTCGTCCCGGCTCAAAATCACCAGGCGCTTGGGACGGTACTCGCGCAGCATGATTTCGACGAATTTATGGCCAAATGACCCCGTCCCGCCTGTCACCAAAACTACCTGTTCCGACCAGTTCATCGTTCTCCCAAGGCGCTGCCGCGCCAAACCCTTCTGTACATGCAACTTAGGAATTTGTGCTGCCAGTATAGCGTGCCATCGGGTGCCCCGTCCTTGTCGCGCTGTTCGGCGGCAGGGCGGGGCTTTGGCCTGTGCTTCGCCGATCCCGGCCCAACTGTGCCCAAATACCGTCACTCCTCCATTCCAAATACACAATAGTTTCACAAATTTTACTTGACTTAACGTGTTCCAAATACTATATTTGCAATTGAAGACCAGACAATTCAGGCGCACTCCCATTCCGGGGCTGCGCCTTTTGTTTTCGGGAAAGGGCTCGGTTTTTGTCGTTTTGAGAGGAATGTGCAAAATTATGCCTACAAGTAAGCAGTGTGGTGAACTGGGTGAAATTGCGTTCATGCACCGGGCGGCGACGCTGGGGCTGCGGGTGTCGCAGCCTTTTGGGGATTCGGACCGCTACGACATGATCGTCGATAACGGGGAGCGGCTGTGGCGGATGCAGATTAAGACGACGTCGAATCTGCGCGGGCGCCGTTCGTATCTGGTGAACTGTGGGCGGAGGGTGAAGAAACCGGGCCAGAAGAGCACCGTGGCGGTGCCCTATACGGCAGCAGAGATTGACTTTCTGGCGATCTACATCATTCCGGAGGAGGCCTGGTACATCATGCCGGTGCAGGCGCTGGCGGGTCGGGTGTCGATGGGCATCACGCCGCAGCGTGGCAACCGCGCTCCCTACGGACCTTACGCCGAAGCTTGGAATCTGCTCCAGCCCGGAGTGTGTGGTGAAGGACGCTGCCCGACGTGTGGACGTTTCTGAACAGAGAGCCTGTGGAAATCCCCCCTCGACAGCTGGCACGCTAGTTAATCCGGTGGCGCAGGAAAACCAAAGGACAAACTCCCCGTCCGCCGCTGTAGAGCGGCCCCCTGGGCGCAGTGCCCAATATTCGGCACAATTGCCGAAATCCCGGGATGCGCCCGCCCCTGTAACAATTTCAGTCCAAAATAGTGTCCATATTTCGAACACTAAACTTCCAGATCTGCAATTCCTGTGCACTTTGCATGTTTCATATTGCATCCAGCAAGACTCTATGTTTAACTTCCGTTTATGTAATGATCCGCGCTTCTGACGGAGCTTGGGTAGGTAGTTCTTATGCCTCGCGCAACTGCACCCATCGAAGTAGAGCCGACGAAGATTCTCCTTGTCGAATCGGATGGTTCTGACTTGCGGGATTTGGTGCCAGCTCTGCTCGGTCTCGGACTTCAGCCACACTGGACACGATCCTCGCAGGGTGGGATCGAACTCTTCGCGGCCAAGCATCCTCGCATCGTGCTGCTAGGTCTGGATTCATCCGTCCAAGCCGTGGAAGTGCTGAAGGACATGCTTGCCCTTGACCCGGGCGCGGAAATCATTGTTGTGAGCCGTGACACCTCGGCGGAATTCGCGCTGACCGCGATTTGTGAAGGTGCATGTTTCGTGGAGGCCGGCGATTATCATCCTGGAAAGATCATTGATCTTGTGAAGCGGTTGATCGTGGTTGCGCAGGAACGGGAACGCGTTACCGAGCTGGATCGACAGCTGCTGGCAGCCAGTCAGTTTGAGGGAATGGTCAGCCGGAGCCCGCTCATGTGGGGGGTCTTCTCACATGTACGGCGTATCGCTCCGCACTTTCAGACCGTGCTCATAACCGGTGACACCGGTACGGGCAAGGAATTAGTGGCACGGGCGCTGCACAATTTGAGTTCTGGTGCCGCGCACCCCTTCGCGGTCTGCAACTGTTCTGCGCTGGTTGAGTCCTTACTGGAAACGCAGCTATTTGGCCATGTGAAGGGTGCTTTCACTGGGGCCAGCCAGGAAAAACTGGGCGTATTTGAGTACGCAGGGGACGGCACCGTGTTCCTTGATGAAATCGGCGAATTATCCTTGCCCGCTCAAGCCAAGTTGTTGCGTGTGCTGCATAACCACGAAGTACAGCGGGTCGGCTCGCCTACGGTGCGGCCAGTGAATGCAAGGGTGGTGGGCGCCACTCACCGAGACCTGCGCAAGATGGTTAAGAACGGGCATTTTCGAGAGGACTTGTTTTACCGTCTTTCCACTCTTGAAATTCTGTTGCCCCGGCTCTGTGATCGCAAAGAAGATTTGCTGTTGTTAGTACGGCACTATGTAGACGTTTTCGCGAAGCAGTTCAACAAACCAATCACCGGCGTGACACGCCGGACCCAGGCCCGCCTACTCGCCTATTCTTGGCCGGGCAATGTTCGTGAGTTAGAGAATGTGTTGAGTAATGCATGCATGATGGCGGAAAGCAACGTCATTGATTTGCAAGATTTACCCACTTATCTTCGACAACCACTCGCGGCTCCCGAACAAAACGAGTCTCTTACGTTAGCGGCAATGGAACATCAGTACTTGGTGCAAGTCTTACAACAAGTCGGCGGTAATAAAGCCCGTGCGGCTGAAATTCTGGGGATTAGCCGCGGCACGATCTATGAAAAGTTAGCTCGAGCGAAGAGTCGAGATGTGGAGTCTTCTCGTGCTGCGAGGGCTGCGTGCCGTTAACTGCGACTAGGGTATCTCAAAGAGTTTTAAGCAGCCGGGAGAAAGTCTCCTCGCCGAATCAGATGGGTTCAGCTGGTTGCTAGCAGCCCGTGGCAGAAGTCAAAGTTGTGAACGACCATGTCTCCAAGTCGTTGAATCCACACAACTACCAAATTGTTCTTGGTCGAAGCTTACTTCTGCCACGGGCTGCGAACGATCAGAACGGGGAATGACGGTAGGAGGGGTATGAGACTTGCGAGATTGTGCTTCAGTCTACTATTGATCCTGGGTGCCGGGATTACAGCATTTTTTATTAGCGTCGCTGTATTCGATTTTGCAGCGATGTCTTTGCTGCATAAGGACACGGAGCCGCTACGCCTTGCTTTGCTTGAGGGCAACGTGGGTTTTCCCTTCGCTGCGCTGTCTGCTCTGCTTTCGGCATATTGTGTTTTTCGAATATTGGAGTCCCGAATGTCTGCCGGGCGATTAGGCCCGTGAGGGGGCGTTGAGCACGCTACTGCGTTATGGTCCGCGCCAGCATCGAATAATCCGTCCTGGGGGGCGGAGTGGCTACGTAACCTCTCACCATGCCGGCCCCACTCCCCAATTGTTGTGAGGCAAATAGCAGCAACCCATGCACTTTGACCGGCATCCCTTCCGCTAGACTCGGAAGCGAGGACGTGGTTAGCGGCTGCGTGACAATGTGCACAAAGGTGGTTCCCTCTCCCAGGATACTCAGCACGGAACTTCCGTCAGCAGGCAGATTGAGGTCGAAAACAGTATTTCCGTTCGCGTTTACGTCGACATTGGCAATGGTGCCGGAGATAGATTGCTGCTCGAGTTGGGCAGTACCCGCCGTCATAAGACCTGCGCTACCATTGGGATCCGTCTGCACACCTCCAGAGCTAATGAACTGCATTCGTTGCCCCGGAACCAGGTTGCTGGCATCAAACGTTAAGTTCGTAACATTCATACCAGTCGAATCCATTGTGAAAGAAACAATTTGACTCATATCAATACGCATAAGTGAACCTGGCAGGGAGACTGATGCCCCTCTTCCGTAGACTTGCTGCGAAGCAACTTGAGTGCTTGTAGAATTCGTGATCGTGCCCACTACAACAGATCCAGAGCCCGACCCCACAATTTTCACCTGCTCCGCCATCAACTTACCGTCCACTCGTGTCTTGGCGGCAACTTGCACGAGCATTCGATTCATCGTCAACAATGACACACCATCAAAGATCGTATCCTGATCAGTGATGAACTCATCCGATACACCACTCACCGCATCCCTCACAGTAAAAGATGATCCATCGACCGTCGTTACTATTCCTCTCGTCGGTTCAACAATTTCCGTAGACGCTCTGGCGGTGAGAGTCTGGTTGGGAAACCCTTGCGAGATTGCAAAAACTGGCTCGCCGCGTACCATCCTCTGGCGCGTTGCGTCAAACTTTATGATGCTGGGAATGTTCAGGGTAATTCTGAGGATAGACGGTGCGGAACCAACAGTGATTGCCGGATTCAGGACTAGATGCGTGAGTGAGCGTCCTGGCAATCGCTGTTGAACGATATTGGCAAAGTTGTCGACAAAAACAACTGTCGCGGATTCCGCATCGAACTCAACCGCCCTATAAATTCCGCGCGGTACTCTATTTTGCGCCACTACTTCCACCGAAGATCCCAGATGCCCATGCTCTATCGTCAGTGGTCTCGCCAACAGGGAGGCTGTAGTTCCTTTTGTAGAGATTAGCTGGACCGATTTAACAACGAGTTCGAACGAAAGGATTCTGTACCCGGGATTATTGTTACCCATCCGAACTTCGACCGGTGTCCGCGCTGGATTGCCACACCCGATGTTTGTTATCAACGCGATAAAAGCACAACCCGTCAATAACATGGTTGATCTTACGGGCTGGACTTTACCATACGCCCATCTCATAGGCATCCCTTCACTCGAACACCT
Source organism: Acidobacteriaceae bacterium (assembly GCA_043746935.1). Classification (GTDB taxonomy): domain Bacteria; phylum Acidobacteriota; class Terriglobia; order Terriglobales; family Acidobacteriaceae; genus JANXUC01. The sequence goes on from JAYTQD010000717.1 coordinate 6,325, forward strand.
CTCTATTGCAACTCGCTGCCCACAAGTGGAACAGTCGCGCGCCAACTTGGAAGTTGTTGAT
>JAYTQD010000718.1:0-2398 GCA_043746935.1 Acidobacteriaceae bacterium
CGGCAATCGCTTGCCCGCCCACTTGGCGTAGGCGCGTGCGTCTGCAATCGAGACATTCACCACCGGCAGTTCGGGATCTTTGTCGGCGGCACCATACGGCTTCGGATACCGCGCATCCAAACAGAATTGCAGAAACTCGCGGTTCGAGACTTCCATTCGATCAATCTCAAACGGTGCTACCTGCACCACTTCTTTGTCGCGTCCGATCATGGCCTGACAGAGTGGCACCTGAGTCATCGATCCGCCCCGCAGGGGGCCTGAACTTGGTTTGGCAGCCATCACAGATCTGCCCATGCCCGGCCAAAATCGCCATGCCGCAAATCCCAATCCGGCGATGATGACGAATCCCGCCAGCGCAGCCCATAGCAGTGGCTTCGACTTTTTTGCGGGCTCGACCTTTATCTCTTTCGCGGCAGCAGCAGCAGCAGCAGCGCGGGCTGCATCCAAAGACGCCACGATCCTGGCACCTTCAAACACCTTCGGACCCATCCCCGGCACCGGCGGAGGCAAAGACATCGCCCGCAGCATCGCCGCAGTATTGGCTGACGAAATCGGCGCGAACTGCTGCAGATAACTTTCGACCAGATCAAAGCTCTGTGGCCTTGCCGCCGGACCCTTCTGCAAACAGGCGGTCACCACTTCGATGGCCTGTGCATTGCGAAGCCCGCGCTGCAGCAGAGGCTCAAGATTCGGATCGCGAAAGACGAGGTCCCCTCGATGGAAGGGTTAGGCCTCACGCGGGACAGAGCAACCTGACCTTCCAGACGCGGAACTTTGGCGATGGCTTGCATGGCCCAAGCGTAGCAGTAACAACCCTGACCGTGACGAAAAGCCACTGCCGCGCATAGCGGCAGCGCCAACTGAGTGACTAACATTGGCCTTCGCTGGCGCCTCAAGCGCCAGCGCTGAACGACAGCATGCTTTCGATTGGTGACGGTGGGTTGCGAATGCAAACCGGGGTCGGGTTTGATGCAAAGGCTTCGGTGGCTCCGAGCAGCAACGAAATGCAACACGCGCGCGGCGATTAGTGGAAAGCGCTTTGCGCTTCGCTCGATGCTCACGAACCGATCGGTCTTCACATGAGGCCTAACGTTTGACATGAGGGGTGCACAAAAGGCGCAGCCTTTTGGGCATCCCCTCGATGAAAGGGTTAGGCCTTGGTTGACGCCACCGCAATCTTTGCGCCGCCACTCTCTTGGAGACGAGCTGTCTTACTGCGGACGTGGACGGACAGCAGTGAGTACCCAAGCGCGGCAGCTCGTGGAGAGCCAAAGAAGAGACTTTCTCTTGCATAAAGCACCGCAGATGAACGAAGGCTCGATTCTGGATGCTTTGTTTCACCAGCAGAACTGACCGTGAGCGAGGAGGAATTGCTCTTTCGCGGCACAGTGCAGGTGGTGCGCCGGTCGGCAAAGCGCGGACGGCCCGCGCTGAACGTGGCCTGAGACCCAGCGGTGGAGAAAGCACGAGAGTTCCTTCTGAAAGGCTGCTTCGCATCGAGGCTTTCGTGGCGTAGCTCGGTGCTGACCATGTATTCATGCTCTTTGGGCCTAACGTTTGACATGAGGGGTGCACAAAAGGCGCAGCCTTTTGGGCATCCCCTCGATGGAAGGGTTAGGCGTCACGTCTTGGCCAGCCGGCGTAGGGCGGAAATGAAGCGGTATATCTGTTGGCGTTCGACCGAGGCGCCCGATTGAAACTCCGACGAAACGAGCCCCGCTTTGGATTCGCTCAAGTTGAGCTTCTTGATGTATTGCGAAATCGCCGGCCCGTCTAGATGACGAGTCGACTTGCTGATCTTGATGCTCGCCTGGCCATTGAGGATGGAAATTGAACCCCCTTTCACCTCCTTCGACCGCGCACCCGCTTGCTCGCAACGCTGCACAAATTCCTTGAGTGTCATTCCACTCAGCTTCAGATTCAACCGCTCTACGTGGATTCGTATCCATGAGGCAAGCTCTTGAACTACTTCATCAACTGACAACGCATGTCCGGGATTCGGAAACTGGTCGGCTGTTACCGCGACAGCGAGGTCGTACACCATATCGTCGGTCACTGCCGCGTTGAGGTGGTAGCCGTTTCGATTGAGAGAGGAGAGCAGTGTGACGAGCGCCGTACGCTTATTTCCGTTGTGGAAGGCGTGGTTCTTTGTTAGCGAGTGAAATAGTGCTGCCATTTTCTCTGCGAGTGACTTGTATTTCTCAACGTCTCCTAGCCCTGTTCTCGGACGAGCGCAGGCAGACTCAAGAAGGCCCTGGTCCTTCACTCCGGGTGGAGAGACAGGGTCGTTTTCTTCCGCAAAGACCTTTACGAGCTCCTCGTGGATCGCGACGACATTCTTCGGTTCAGGTAGCCAAATCATGGTGGTGCTTGTGACGCCTAACGTTTGACATGAGGG
>JAYTQD010000719.1:0-6351 GCA_043746935.1 Acidobacteriaceae bacterium
ATCCTCGGACCGGTGCAACTGGCGGCCAGCGTGAGCACTACGGGCCGTACCAAAGTCAATTTCTCCATAGGACGTTTGTTCTGAGAGCGGGCTGTCCGCGCGAACACACAGGCAACACTGCCGCCTAATCCCGCATCGGATTATGTATTGGATTTGGGATAGGAGGCACGAGAATGAGAAAGCAAGGAATTGTTCTAGCCGTTGCAATGTTGGCGGCTACGTTGCTGGCCACCACCGTCGTGGCGCAAACTGCGCCGTTTCCGGGAGTATTGCGGAACGCGCGTTACGTCTATGTCACTAGCTTTGACGGCTCACAGTGGAACCCCAATGTGCTGTCTGAAGACCGCGCCGCGATTGGTGAAGTGCAAGACGCCATTCGCAGCTGGGGCCACTTCATCGTCGTGCAAGAGCCGCGCAACGCGGACATGATTTTGGTAGTCCAGCGCCGAGGTTCTGAGGACGAGTTGGCCGTGTTTGATCCAGCGATGGGCCGCGACGCCAATTACTTATGGCGCGTCATGGGACGCGGGGGACTCGACAAAAACGAGATGCCGCTGTTTAAGGAGTTTCGTCAGGCTGTCGAAAAATCGCTGGTCGTTGCAAAGAAGTAAGGCAGAATCGACGTTGAGAAGCCACGGCAGCCGGTTTCGCGATCCAACCAGATCGCTAGAGACGGATTGCCGTGGCTGAGTTATTTGGCCACTTTGAGCGAAGCGCAGCCCCGCTAACTTCGAGCAAACTCTACAATCGACCGCAGTGCAATCCCCGAAGGGCCCTTGGCGATCCAGGGCTTCCCGTCTTCGATCCAAGTGGTGCCCGCGATGTCGAGGTGGATCCATGGCGTATCCTCCACGAACTCTTTCAAGAACATCGCGGCGGTTATTGCTCCGCCCTGACGTCCACCCGAATTGATGATGTCGGCAATATTGGAACGGATGGATTCCCCGTACTCCTCATCCAACGGCATCCGCCACATTTTTTCCCCGGCAACCGTCTGCGCTTTCAGGAAACGATCATAGAGTCCGTCGTTGTTACAGAAAACGCCTGCATTCACTGCGCCCAGTGCCACTACTACAGCACCGGTCAGCGTGGCCGCGTCGATCAATTCCTGGCATCCCAACTGCCGCGCATAATGCAAGCCGTCCGCTAGGATGAGCCGCCCTTCTGCATCGGTGTTGATAATCTCAATCGCTTTGCCGGACATGGCAATCTGCACATCCCCCGGCTTCTGCGCCTTGCCGGAAGGCATGTTCTCGGTCGCGCACACAATGCAGATCACCTTGCGCTTCAGCTTCAGCAGGGCGATCGCCCGCATGGCACCGAGCATCGTCGCGCCACCCGCCATGTCGTACTTCATTTTCTCCATGCCATCCGCAGGCTTGATGGAGATGCCGCCGGTATCAAACGTCACGCCCTTGCCGACCAGCCCGAGCACCGGACCCACAGCATCCGCCGGTTCGTAGCGCAGCACGATCAGTGCCGGAGGCTCGTCCGAACCCTGCGCTACCCCCCAGAATGCCCCCATTTTCAATTCCTTAATTTTGTCCGCACCAAACACTTCGCACTTCAGTCCGACTTCGGCGGCCATCTTGCTGGCCCGCTCCGCAAGAATCGTTGGCGTCATCCGATTGCTGGGCTCGTTCACCAGTTCGCGAGTGAAATTCAGCGAATCGCCGAGGATGCGGCCTTCTTCGATAGAGCTCTGCAACTTCGCCGGATCACCTACGGAAAGCACCGCCACCGACTGCAAGCTCTGATCCTTGCGGTCCGTCTTGTACGTATCCGAATCGAAGTCCGCGATGTACAAGCCCTCGACAATGGTGCGCACCGCGAGTTCCGCAGGCAGGGAACTCGGCGGTACAACAAACGCAAAGCTGCGAATATTTTTTCCTTTCACAGCGCGTGCCGCGGCACCCGCAACCCGGCGCAGATCCGCGTTGGAAAAAGTCTTTGCCTTGCCTCCACCCACTAACAACAAGCGCTTCGCTTTGATCTTGCCGGGAGCGTGCAGGAAGGTTGCTTCAAACATCTTTCCCGTGACGTCTCCGGTCGCGAGCAGGGCTGCGGTAGCTTCCAGCACGGCGGGATCGGAACTTTCCACGGTGACTTGTGGCTTGTCCTTGTCGCCACGGTCTTTCTCGGAACGATCAAAAACGATCACGGCAAGGCACTCGGTTTCAAACGCAGAGGGGTTGGCGGAGAGAGAGGTCTTCATCGTCATAAATGTAGTATCCGGCGTAAGTTGCTGGAAAGGCAAGGTGGGAGAGGCGAATCGGAAAACCCAAAAGTAATGACGAAGGGAGGCGCAGTCCGTTTCTTCTCAGGGACTTCCGAGTCGTTCGCAAGGCGGGGGTGTCCGTCCTACACGAGCTTTCTACCGTTCCCCAGCAGTCTTTCTTCCTCGAGAAATGGCTTCCCTGGCTTCCTGGTCCGCCGTCTTGCGGCGTTCGGTTTCGCGCTTATCCCACAATTGTTTACCCTTGGCTAATGCAAGCTCTACTTTTACTTTGCCATTTTTGAAGTAAATGCGAGTTGGGATTAGCGTCAGCCCCTTCACCTGCGTCTTGCCAATCAGCTTCCGGATCTCGTCGCGGTGCATCAGCAGCTTGCGGGTGCGTAGCGCCGAGTGATTGGCGTAGCTGCCATGCTCATAGGGGCTGATATGGCAGTTCAACAGCCACAGCTCGTTGTCCTTCACCAGGCCGTAGCTGTCCTTCAGGGTGGCCTTCCCCGACCGGATGGCTTTGACTTCTGTACCAGAAAGTACAACCCCAGCCTCAAATTTTTCCAGCAAGAAGTAGTTATGGGAAGCGATCCTATTGACAGCAGCATCATGCTGCCCGGCTGCGGTCGGTTCGCGCTTGGGCTGCTTCTCTTTACCGGGCTGAGTGGAGTGGAGCTGCTGGCGGGCCATGGAGCACGAAAGGGTCTGTACTAGTGAGTTAAATGCTATCACACCAGTCACTTCGGAGCGGTTACGAGGGGGTGCTATAATCACGCCGAAACGACTATTTTTGCAACAAAATCCTCCAGTCGCTGTGCCGGAGTGTTTCCCCGCTCTATCGGGCCGGGACGGACGCGATTTGCTAAGGAACCGACGAATGAGAAGTCTGCTTCGCCCAGTGGCATTGTTTTTGCTCCTCGGGCTGCTCGCTCTTCCCACGCTAGGCGCTGACAACGCTGGCTCCCTCTACAAGAAGGGCCGCGATGCCGAGGCGCGGCAAAAATACGAGGAGGCCTACCAGTTTTACAAGCAGGCCTATGACACCAAGCCTACAGACCTCCGCTACCGCTCCGCCTTTGAGCGCATGCGCAGTCAGGCGGGGTTCTCACACGTGCATCGCGGCCAGAATCTACGCGATGCCGGCAAGCTGGCCGAGGCCTTGGCGGAATTCCAACTGGCTTCCGACGTCGACCCCTCCAGTTTTATCGCTCAGCAGGAGGTTCGCCGTACCCAGAAAATGATCGACGCAGCAGCCAATGGAACCTCGCCACAGGCGGTCGCGAATCCGAACGCAGGCCAGCTCCGCAAGCGCTTGGATGAAGCCGCAGGCCCCATGGACCTTGCTCCGATTGCCAATATTCCCATCACTTTGAAGCTCACCGAAGATACCAAGGTGATCTACGAGACCGTCGGGAAACTAGCTGGCATCAACGTCCTATTTGATCCGGAATACACCTCGCGCCGCATCAAGATTGAGCTAAACTCCGTTACGTTAGAGGACGCTCTCGCTATTGTCGCTCTAGAATCCAAGACTTTTTGGCGCGCGGTTACCCCGAACACGATTTTTGTTGCCGCCGACAATCCGGCGAAACGCAAGGAAATCGAAACCAACGTCATCAAGACTTTTTATCTTTCCAACGTGGCGACGCCTACCGAGTTGCAGGATCTTGTCAACGCCATGCGTCAGATTCTAGAAATTCCGCGCATTCAGCAGTTGCCCTCGCAGAACGCCATCGTCGTTCGCGGCACTCCGGACCAGGTCGCACTGGCGGAAAAGCTGATTAGTGACATCGATAAGGCCAAACCGGAAGTCATCGTGGAAGTCGTCATCATGCAGGTGAGCCGCGCCAAAATGCGGAACCTCGGCGTCAATCCGCCCACGTCCGTCAATGTGCAGTTGCAGCCGAATGTATCCACGTCCACTACTACGACTACGGGCACCGGCAGCACCCCAACCACCACTAGCAACAACGGCAGCATTAATCTCAACAGTTTGGCCCACCTCAACGCCACGGATTTCCAAGTCACCATTCCGCAGGCCTCAATCCAGGCGCTGTTCAGCGATAGCAGCACTAAGCTGATCCAGAATCCGCAGATTCGCGCTCTGGACGGACAGAAAGCCTCGCTCAAGATCGGTGATCGCGTGCCGGTAGCGACTGGCTCGTTTCAGCCTGGCATAGGTGGCGTAGGTATTAACCCCTTGGTGAATACACAATTTCAATACCTCGACGTCGGCGTCAACATTGACATCACACCGCACGTGCATGCCGGTAGAGAAGTCACGCTCAAGCTGATGATGGATGTTTCCGCCGTTACTGGAAACAGCAACATTGGCGGTATCTCGCAGCCCATCATTGGCCAGCGCAAGATTGAGCACGAGATTCGTTTGCGCGAAGGCGAAGTTAATCTGCTGGGTGGAATCTTTGAGAATCAGGACGTGAGGTCTTTGAGTGGCTTGCCGGGTCTTTCTCAGATTCCGTTGCTCAAGTATCTGTTTTCCTCGACCAGTGTCGAGCACAAAGAAAACGAAATTGTCTTCGTGCTGATCCCGCACATTGTGCGTGGTCAAGAGCTTTCCGACCTGAACGAGCGGACCATTGAAGTCGGCACGGGCAACGCGATTGGTTTGCGTCATGCGAGCCATCCGGCAGCTCCAGCGTTCGGCTCGCCGATTTCGGCGCAACCCGCGTCGGGCCAGCCGATGCCGACTCAGACCATGCCGGTTCAAACCATGCCAGCTCCCGCGGCGATGGCCCAGGCCGCGCAACCCGCAACGGTGGCTCCGGCGCCAGCTACATCCGCGCCATCGACGGACACGCCACCCGCCGTCAATCCGCCTACGGGGACTGCGTTCATGATGGATCCTCCGACGGTGAATGTTGCCCAGGGTTCCACCTTTGCCATGAACGTCTTGATCACGGGCGCACAGAATGTTTACTCCGTCCCCGTGCAGTTGGCCTTTGACGCGAAGACTCTCCAAGTGGTGAACATCTCCAACGGAGGTTTCCTCTCGCAGGACGGGCAAGCGGTAGCGATCGTCCATCGCGAAGATCCGGCGACGGGTACCATTCAAGTGAGTGCCACGCGGCCTCCGGGATCTCCCGGTGTGGCCGGGCAGGGAACGGTGTTCACCTTAACCTTCATGGCTAAGACGAATGGCCGTTCGATGGTTACGATTACACAAGGTGGCGCGCGCGACCCAGGCATGCAAGCGATTGCCGTCTCGCCAGCGCAGGCTGCGATTACGGTTCAGTAAGCAGGTACCATTGGTTGTGGAGCGCCGTATGATGGGTCGAAACAAGGCGAGGCTTGCAGGGAGAGATACGGAGTTACACTCTGCTGGCTTTACTCTGATCGAGTTGATTGCGGCCACTGCCATAGCTCTAATGCTGTTTACGATGGCGATACCGCTAGTTCGCGTTACAGTGCAGCGGCAGCGGGAAAGGGACTTGCGGCGGGATTTGTGGGAAATGCGGGATGCCATTGACCGCTATAAAGAGGCGGCCGACCGCGGGTCGTTCCAGATTAAGGTTGGGAGCGAGGGCTATCCACCCGAGCTCGAAACCCTGGTCAAGGGCGTGGATGTCGGTGCCAAGAAGATGCGATTCCTGCGCCGCATTCCCGTTGATCCCATGACGGGCAAGGACGAATGGGGTATGCGTTCCATGCAAGACGACATCCAGTCCGATTCCTGGGGCGGACAAAGCGTATTCGATGTCTACACTAAATCCGAGGGCACCGGCCTCGACGGGACGAAATACAAAGAATGGTAATGCTTCACCGAAAACGCGGCGGTAGACAGAGCGCACTCTCTCTTGGATTCACCCTCATCGAAATGGTGATTGTGATTGCCATCATCAGCATTCTCTTAAGCATTGCCGCGCCTTCCTATCGCGCTTCGATCCAGCGCGCGCGCGACGCGTCCATGAAGCAGAATTTGTTTACCATGCGTCAAGTGATTCAGGAATTCACCCTGGATAAGCAGCGCGCTCCACAATCACTGGAGGAACTTTCACAGTCCGGCTATATGAAAGAGATTCCCACCGATCCCTGCTCCGGCCAGCGTGATTGGGCTGTTGTGCAGGAAGATGTCCTGCTCGCGGTCGATCAGAATCAGCCTGGAATCA
>JAYTQD010000720.1:0-2390 GCA_043746935.1 Acidobacteriaceae bacterium
CCCATGACCTATGCCGAAAGCATCACGTTCCCGGTCGATGCCCAAGGCAATCCAGCACAACCGACATCGCAAATTATTAGTTCCGGACCCAACCAGGGCTTAACGGCGCTCATTCTTCCCATGACCATGACCGTGAATGCCCTGCGTCCGTCCAGCGCCGCCGCCAATATCACGCGGAACGTTGAGGTCGCGCTGATTCCTGTGTTCCAGTTCGGCATTTTTTCCACCAGCGATCTGAATTTCTCCAATGGCGCGGTGTTTACCTTTGGAGGCCGCATCCACACCAACGGCAATCTCTTTCTCACCCCGCAACACGGCGCCACCACAATTTTGGGCGACAAAACAACCGTTGTCGGAGAAGTCCTGCGCGATATCATGGAAAACAGCCTTGCGCCTGGATCCTCGTATGATGGATCCCCCTATCAAACCAACGCCACTGGAGGCTGTAGTGCAGCGATTGCAGGTCTGAGGGCCCCAACAGGGGGCGAAATTAACTGCCCACCTTTCAGCACATCGAATGCAAGCTGGACTGGCGGTATGCCGGCCGGGGCTGGTGGCATCAACGGTACTTGGCTGAGCACCTCCACGGTGAGCTTTAACGGTTTCATCGGCAATTCCCGGTCCACCGGCGTTAAGTCACTGATATTGCCCTTTGCTCAGGGTGGCGGCCTCCAAAGCGACATCATTCGCAGGCCCTTTCCCACGGAAGTGGCAACTTCCGCGGTAGGCCAGTCCCGCTTGTACAACAAAGCGAACATCCGGATACTCATGGCCGATACACTGGCTCAACTTCACCCGGAACGCAGTGCTGGCGCGCTGGATGCTGAGGACGTTCTCCTGACGTCAAGTGCGGGGAATCTGCCTGTGTTTGGTGGCGATGCTGTGGCCTATGCCATTCCCCTCACGGATACGAGCTGGCAGGCTCCAATCTCTGTTGGCGCTGCCATAACGCCGTTCCCTCTCATCACGGGCTACCTGCGTGTGGAATATAAAGGCACCGACGACGTGTGGCGTGGTGTCACCAGTCAGTGGCTAGCCCAGGGGATTGGACGCGGCGTCGCCGCCGCCGTTGGAACTCCGAATCCCACAGCGGTCACGGCTGGTTCTCCCAACCTGAACGCAATCCTCATTTTTCAGGAACTAGTCTCCGGTAATACTGGTGCTCCAATTATTGGACGGACTGCTGCTAACATCGGCACCAATTGGTATCCGATCAACTTCTACGACACTCGCGAGGGACAGGTACGGGAAGTAAACACCGCGACTGCGCAATGCACGATTAACGGCATCATGAACGCCGTGGAAATTGACGTGGGTAACCTGAGCCGGTGGTTGACCGGAAATATTGCCGGAAGCGGCACTCTTGTTGAAAATACCGAACAAAACGGATATGTCCTGTATTTCTCGGATCGCCGTGGCATGCTGCCTGCCCCCAGGGCCAATGCAGCCGATAATAGCCCAGCCAACATCTTGACGGGTGAGTATGGCTTTGAAGATGTGATTAACGTTCCCGCTTCAGCCACAGGCCTTCCCAACGGGGCGGACGGCGGCGCAGCCGAGCCCGGTGAAGACATAAATTTCAGTGGACAACTAGACACCTATGGCGCAGCCAACGTCGGCGACGGATTCCGCATTCCGACCACTGCACCTGGATACCCTTATACCAATCTGGACTATGTTTTGAATACCAACATTCTGAACTGCTTAAGTCAGGGCCGCATGAACCGTGTAACCGGCGCGCGGCACGTTCTGCGTCTGATCGACGGTTCGGTCGGCAAGCTTCCCATCACCGTCAAGGGAGGCGGCTTTACTGTAGCTTCTGAAAACCCCGTTTACGTTTTCGGCGACTACAATGCCGGGAATGGACAAGGGCTGGCCGACGCGCCCATCATTCACTCTCCGGCCGCCATCCTTGCGGACGCCGTCACTTTGCTCTCCAACAGTTGGAACGATATCAACGACATGACGCATCCCTCGGATGTCAGAACCCGACTTGCACCCGTTGACACCTACTACCGTATGGCTATAGCTGGCGGCAAGACCATTGCCTTCCCAAATCCCACCAGCGCAAACAATATCAGTTGGGGAACGGATGGCGGGGCGCACAATTTCCTGCGCTACCTGGAAGCCTGGAACGTCACTTGGGGTGGGGCCAGCACCAACCTCTTCTACAGCGGATCCATGGTCAGCCTCTACCCATCTTCCTATGCCACCGGAACCTATAAATTTGGGGTAAGCGCCGTTTACAACGCTCCCAACAGAAAGTACGGTTTCGACCAACTCTTCCTCAATCCGGCGAACTTGCCGCCGGCGACGCCAATGTTTCAGGACGTTGTGAATCTGAGCTACCGCCAGGATTTCACGCCCTACTAAACAGAGTTGTTTTGGCC
>JAYTQD010000721.1:0-2387 GCA_043746935.1 Acidobacteriaceae bacterium
GATCTCGCACGCAACGATAAGGACGTAGAGCAAGTAGGGCTGATTTGGCATGCCAAATGCGGTTGGATTCTGACGCCTAACGTTTGACATGAGGGGTGCACAAAAGGCGCAGCCTTTTGGGCATCCCCTCGATGGAAGGGTTAGGCGACACGTGTGTACAGCCGCTGGCCGCTTCCCAAAACGACAGCAGACGAAGGAGACTGTCGGGCGAGAAGGTACACAGCCACCAGATCGGCACCGGAGCCAAATGCGTTCAGCACGGATGCCCACTGAAGCGCTACAGGAACGCGTAGACCCAGTATTCCCGCCGCAAGCATGCCTGCCGACAAGACCGTTAACGGCGTGAGTGTTGCCAACATAAAGCGATTGCGCGAGATAGGCAGGGTGTACCCAACATAGGCTGCACCCTTTGCCGGCCAGAACCCAGCAACGGTGTTGCCGAAACCGCCGCCTGGAAAGGCCAATATATGTAGCACCTCGTGTACGACCATGAGCGTTGCAACGACGAAAACGGACAGAGCGATCGGTGGCCAGCTGATGGGCAGCGACGCTGGTACGAGAGAGACCCAGAGCGAATACGTGAGAAGCGCAGAAAGGAGCCCGATCGTGAGCATCCGCAAGGCACTTGAACCCGTGGTGTCGTAACCCGCTAAAGGCTTCCACATTTCGTTGTTAACAATCCCGGCGATTTCGGGCGGAGGACCGAATACAAATTTGAGCATGGAGTGATGTAGTGTTGCCTAACGTTTGACATGAGGGGCGCTTGGAGGCCGCAGGCCGGAAAGCGTCCCCTCGATGGTTAGGCGTCGGCGCGGACAGGCACCGCGTTGGATAGCTAGGTGGCACTGCGAAGCTTTGCTGAGATGACGGCGAGGAAGGGACTCTTCGCCTCTTGGTAGTCCCCGCCTTCCGTCTTCCCGCGGGCAACTGCCTCTTGCTTGGCTGCGCAGTAAGCTTGGGCGTCCTCCGGATGGCCGCGCATGTGAGCACGGAACTTGAGCCAGCCTGCAAGAACGGGCGACTCCGGCGACACAATGTACAGAAGGACTTGATACTTCTCGCTCTCGCTCTCGCTCTCGCTCTCGTGCGCAAGCTGGCCGACCAACAACGGCAGGTAGTGTGGAAACGGAGAGTCCTCGAAGCCCAGCGCATACATTGCCTGTCTGATGTCCGTGTGGCGCGACTCCGCGGCAGAGACAGCAATGTCAAGTACGTTTCGCCCGCCAATTCCAGGAATTGAACTACTTCCAACATGCTCGACCAAGACCGGGCCTGCAGCAGTCTGGATCAGGCGCTTGATCTGCTCAAACACGTCGGGAAGGCGTGGGTCGTATGCGTGGTACTCGACAACGTAAGGTGTGTCTTCGGTTGCGGCCTTCATGCTCTGAATTGGCTTCATAGGTGCCCTCGCTCTCAATCAAGTTCCGTCGCCACATCAAGCGTTGGGGTTCCACACTGTAGCCCTTGCGACGCCTAACGTTTGACATAAGCGGCAGGCGAAGGGCACAGCCCTTTGACTGTCCGCTTGATGGAAGGGCTAGGCCTCACCTGCCGCGGGCCACGCTGAGCATTACAGGACCGGTTGTGTTCGATCTCCAGTCGAGAGTTCCGGCGGAAACCGCAATGCGATGCGAATCAAGCGCAAGGACAGAAGCATCTTGAGGCGGAGGTTGCAGTGCAACCGCTAGCAAGAAAGCGCCCTTTGGATCGTACTCAGGGAGTTGCAGTCCAACGTTTGCCATGACTTGCCTAGCATTTTCCCATCCAGCTTTGGCATTGAGGACGCGCTCTGCTTCCAAGGACACAGTATGTCTCGTACCGAGAAAGTAGTCAGGGGCGACGGCCTCGAGTGTTTCGCGGACCATGTACCGCAACCGGTCGACAAGCCGAGCTAGGAGTGCCGGTTGCATGCTGGCTCCTGGACGGAAGAGATACGAGGGCGGCATCACAATGAATGTCTTCTCTAGGTGCCCTTCTTTGCCCAGTTGCTCTAGCTCCCAAGCGACGGCTTGCGATGGCCAGTGAGGAATGACGAGTATCAGGCTGGCCGACCTCATGTCGCCCAGTATGTGAGTCCTCCATGCCGCATCGTCGTAGGTCACTGAGACAACATCCTGGACATGCTCCGAGTTCTTCACCAGCAAGGTGTAGAGCGGTCGCATGCGGTGTGCCAATAGGGATCTGAAACTTGGCGCCACATCCAGGCGTAGCGCGTGGGCATCACGGATTTCCTTGCCATCGCCGTCATCGATCGAGAGTGCTACATCCGCTTGGCTCGAACGTAGCAGCAAGCAAAACTGCTTTCCAAGATGCCCGCGCGCTGCCCGCTTTCGCGCAAACCAAAGGTCCGCGCGAAAGGCGAGCCTTCGGGTAACCGTAACTGCCAC
>JAYTQD010000722.1:0-2386 GCA_043746935.1 Acidobacteriaceae bacterium
CACTGTCAGCGTCTACGGCAGCGCCGATGATGCTGCGTGGCCACGATTACAGTCGTGGAAGAAAGACCGGTGGTCGGAGAAGTTGTTTCAGTATGGTAACGCGTTCTTAGCGGCGGGGAGCAATACGACCGACCTGGTAGCAGCCACTAGCATTGCGGTTGAGGGGCACGACATGGAAGCATCGCTGTGGCAGATGGAAATGATCTATGCAGGACTCGGGGAACAGCGAAGCTAATTGCCTTACCGGAGGAAGTCGGCAAGAACTCCGAGTGCATGTAGGTTAGAATTTGGAGAATTTTTGAGTGACCCAATTGCCGTCAATGTCGCGGGGCCGCCGCGTCTCGTCTTTGAGTACTTCAAGAATTGCGTAAGGCGCAGGTACCATTCCGCTGGTTGATCCCACTGCAGAGTGCTTTCCGAGAATGTGGATATCCATTCCGCAACGACCCGATCATACAATTCGCCCGGTGGAAGATAACCCAAGACCTCGATGACCAGTATGCAGCGCTGGTGGTAGTACGCGGCTGGATCGGGTTCGTCGCTTGCATTCCAATCATCCAAATCTGTCAGTAAGTGACGGACACGGTCTTGCCATTTCGGAGTCTTGCGGTCGGCGTCGGTGTAGCGTCGCGAACTATCGTCGAAATTTAGGTTCCTGGCGTCTTCAAGCAGGTTTTTAGCTTTTGGTCTGAGCCAATAGCTCCCGTCGTCAGGTTGAGGTTCGAGCGGTGGAGCGGTGGCTGGAACGCTGAGAGGCTCGATTTCCTCAACGGAAGGGCTACGGTTGAACGACTCGTAGAGCTTTACCAATTTCTTGAAGTCCATTGGTTCGCTGTCGGCGCAATGGGGCGAGTTTAAGCTGCGGTTCAGATACTCGCGGAAGGAATGTTGCAACGCATAAGATGGGAGACGCTTTTGGGCGGCTAACGCCAGCAGCCGCTCTTTCGCTTGGACTGCCGGGTAGTGTCCCCGTGCGTAGAAGGAATTGTCATCGATTGGAAATCTTTCGATAGCCGCGGCTATGCTTCCGAGCAGTGATGAAAGTTCGAGCGCTGTCGGGTCAGCCGCGTCCAAAACCTTCGCCAGAGGTAGCAATTGCACGGGAGAGGTCGTGGCTCCGGCAACTTCTTGTAGTTGGAGGAATTGGGCCTGGGCTTCGGCATCGTTGCGCGATTTCTGCGCCTTCAGCAGGGCATAAACCTTTCCCAGAGCTTCGTAGTAAACGGAAACTTCTGGTACAAATACGCTTTCACAACTAGCCGCGGGCGGTCGAGGAATGGGTATTTGCCGGAAGAGTTGAATCGCCATCTTAGGGTTGAGAGGAGCCAGGGCGAGCGCGGCCCGTGATTGCAGCGAGAGGCGATCCATCTGCAACGAATATGCTTGCTCCTGCGAATAAATGCGGCTGTCCGTGAGTACGCTGGCGGGCGCGAGTGTGTTTGCCGTTTCCGGCTCAACTCTGCTGGCTTGGTCGAAGGCATCCTGAAGGAGTTTTATCGCAAGAGCTGGGCACGGTGATGCCACTTTGGCGGCGATGCGAATCATAGCGTCGGACGCGAGCGGAGGCTGCAAACTATAGGCGGCATCTACGACTTCCCGGAGGCTCTGCGCGGAGGTGCCCGGCAGCATGCAGGCCTTGGGCGCAACAGCAGTGTGCCCCTGCGATTTGGGTTGTCCGGAAACAGGTGCACTAGCCGGGGCGGAGGATGTGTTCACTTGAGCTCTGATCCTGGGCATCCCCGTCAGAGCTGCTGCGCCAAGACCAATCAGGCAGGCCGCTAGTAACCTTTGCATCGGAAAGTCTTCTCCGCGTTCGAGTTTATGGCATTTCAATATGCAGGGGTGGGGAATGTTCGTAGATCGTTGTTGTAGTATCGGCGTTTGACTATCGGCGTTGGTCGGACGACACCCCGGGTAATATGGAGAAGGTCCAGCAACTCATGCCTCTCGCGAATCGCATTCAATACTACCGGCGAATTGCTCGCGCGTACTTGCTGCCCGGCAAGAGCCAGCTTACGTTTTGGCATGACACTCCGGAACTGAATCCGCAGATGCGGGCGGATTGTCTTGGCGAATATTACATGACGTTTGCCGAGAAGGCGGATTACGCCGGGGACCACGATGCGAAGGGTATTCCCATGCTCGACTATCACGGCGAGATTGGTCGCCAGTACAATCCGATTGCTGTGGCGCAGTGGGGGTTGGGGAGCTACAACCAGTTGCGGCGTACGGGGCATCCGTCACGGCGGGAAAAGCTGGTGCGGTGCGCGGATTGGCTGTTGACGAACCTCGATCAGAATTCCAGTGGAGTTTGGGTTTGGAGCCATCATTTCAACTGGGAGTATCGCGATACGCTGCGTGCGCCTTGGTATTCGGGGTTGGCGCA
>JAYTQD010000723.1:0-2385 GCA_043746935.1 Acidobacteriaceae bacterium
TTGTTCTCATGCACATGCGTGGGCGTCCCTCGGAATGGCACAAGCTCCCGCCGATTGGCGATGCCCTCGCCGTCGTCCAGGAAGGCCTAGCGCAAAGGGCCCAGGAAGCCGCTAGGCACGTCGCGCAGGCCCGGATCGTCTTAGACCCCGGCTTCGGCTTTGGCAAGAGCTTTGAGGAGAACTACCCGCTACTGGCTCATTTTGAGAAATTGCATGAATTGGGCTGCCCGTTGCTGGCGGGAACGTCGCGTAAATCATTCATTGGAAAGACGTTAGATGGGAAACTCGCGAGCGAGCGTCTCTATGGCACTCTCGCTACCGAGACGGCGCTGATTCTTAAGGGTGCCCACATCATTCGTACCCATGATGTCCGCGCCTCGCGCGATGCGGTGCGCGTTGCGGACGCTATCCTACAAGCCACATAGAATCAATAATATGGACGCTTTAACCAAGCTCGCCAACAATCTTCGGGTCACCGTGCGCAGTCCTGGGCTGCCGAATCCTGCGGGGACGTGCGTTGTGTACTGGATGCAGCGGGCGCAGCGTGGCATGGACAATCCTGCGCTCGACGTGGCCGTCGACGCCGCAAATGCTCTCGGCAAGACTGCTGTCGTGTTTTTTGCGCCTGTGCCGTACTATCCGCACGCCGATGCGCGGCACTATCGGTTTTTGTGCGAGGGGATTCCGGATATTGCGGTGGATGTACGGGCGCGTGGCGTTGGCTTCGTGTTGCGGCGGTTTCCGGAACACAGCCTGGTAAAGTTTTGCGATGAGGTGAAGCCGTGTCTGGTGGTTGGAGATGAGAACCCTCTGCGCGAACCGCGGGTGTGGCGGGTCAAAGTTGCGGAACAGTTGCGAGTGCCTGTCTGGACGGTCGATGCGGATGTGATTGTTCCGACTAAGTTACTGGAGAAAGAACAGTATGCAGCGCACATCATCCGGCCGAGGTTGCAGGCAAAGTGGGATGAATTTCTGGTGCCGTTGAGGAATCCCAAGGCAAAGATCGCGTGGAAACAACCAGCAGGGATGGCACCGACGCCGGACGACCTCGACATCACCGGGGGTTGGGAACTGGATCGGTCGGTCACGCTCGCGAGCGAGGTTCGTGGAGGCTTTCGAGGCGGGTCGCGCGAGGCGGCTCGGTTGTTGAAGGAATTTGTGACGAGCAAGCTCAAGGGCTATGGCACGCAACGGAATAAGCCTGAAAACGATAGTACAACGCGGCTTTCACCGTATCTGCATTTTGGACATATCGGCCCGCACACAGTGGCGTTGGCGGTGAAGAAGGCGGACGTTCCGATTGCGGATCGTGAAGCATTTCTGAACCAGTTGCTGATCTGGCGGGAGCTGGCCATCAACCTGGTGCATTTCAATCCGGTTTACGATTCAATCGAGTGCGCCGAGTCGTGGGCCCATCGCACGCTGGCGGCACACGCAAAAGATCCTCGGCCTGTCGTTTATTCGGAAAAGCAACTCGAAGCCGCCGAGACGCGCGATCCTTTGTGGAACGCCTCGCAAATGCAGATGGTCAACACCGGGTGGATGCACAACTACGTCCGCATGTATTGGGCGAAGAAGATTCTGGAGTGGGTCAAGTCTCCGGCGGAGGCGTACCAGATCGCGGTGCGGCTCAACGATAAGTACGAACTCGATGGGCGCGATCCGAACGGGTATGCGGGGATTGCGTGGGCCATCGCGGGGAAATACGACCGTCCGTGGTTCGAGC
Organism: Acidobacteriaceae bacterium; assembly: GCA_043746935.1. Lineage (GTDB taxonomy): Bacteria > Acidobacteriota > Terriglobia > Terriglobales > Acidobacteriaceae > JANXUC01. Next base: position 1,727 of record JAYTQD010000723.1, read on the forward strand.
GGGAGATCTTTGGGCAGATTCGCTATATGTCGCTGGCGAGTACGGGGAAGAAGTTTGATAGCAAGAAATATATTGCGCAGCAGTTGGGTGGGGGGTTGTTTGGGTAGGGGGCTAAATAAGGTCTGTCATCCTGAGCGGAATTTGGCGCGCACAGCGCGGCAAAATGGAGTCGAAGGACCCCATACAGCCGGATACGCATGAGCTGCTGAGAGGCATTCTCACTGAAAAGTGTCCTGTGAGAATGCCTCTCAGCAGCATCGCAGCTCTCAGCTGATAGGGGTCCTTCGACTTCGCAAGACCTTCACTTCGTGAAGGTCTTGCTACGCTCAGGATGACAGGGTAGCGGTAGGGGCTGGAACGCTGAGGAGCTTTCTCGACTCGGGCCTAATCCCCTGTTGGCTCTCCCGATTTCATTTCAGAACAGACGGTTCGGGCGTCCGCCTCGTGTAAGATGGCGTTTCTCGCGTTTCCTGTGCAAGCATGGCTGAACTCATCTGGGACGGCAAATACGACGAGCACGGCCACAAGCGGGCTCCGGTCCGCATTGAGTTGCCGTTTCAAACCGTCGAGACCGTCAATGAGAGCGTGCAGGAGCGGCAGCGCACGCTGGAGCTGTCTTCTTCCGGCCATGATCCGGAGTGGCGCAACCGCCTCATCTG
>JAYTQD010000724.1:0-6304 GCA_043746935.1 Acidobacteriaceae bacterium
AGCAGAAAAACCGCAGGAACCAGGAGTTTCGATTTGGGAATAGCGGCAGCAACAAGTGACCTAGGTAACCTGGAAAGAAAGGCAATAAGGGAGTGCAACTGATTATTTTTCAATGAGTTAGACCATTGACACCTAAGTAACTTGAGTTTTTTCCAAGCCGAGGCGAACTTGCTAAGGAGTGGAGATGAGGAAGCGTTCCTCAAAGGGGATCGGTTCATGGGCCGAAGCAAGGCAACATCGTTGTTTCTAGCAGTTGTTTTCGGGGTAATGACCTTCGTCGCGGCGCCACAGATGGTTGTGGCGCAGGATGTGCAGGATGATTTGACAAAACGCGTGAAAACGCGAGTGCAGCCGCTCTACCCAGAGCTGGCGCGACGGATGAGCGTCCATGGCACGGTGAAACTGATGGTGACGGTGGGAGCGAACGGAAAGGTCAAGACCACGAAAGTGATGGGAGGGCATCCGGTGCTTGTGGGGGCATCGGAAGACGCGATTCGGCGGTGGAAGTTCGAACCTGCCACGCAAGAGACCTCGGGGATCGTGGAATTTACTTTTCAATCCGAAAATTAGTCAGAGCAGATCACGGACATAGAAGGACACACGTTCATGGCAATGACCATTCACCAACGGCTCTACCGGAGCTTCGGCGCGATTCTGGCGACCGTGTTAATTCTGTTCATCGTCAATGTAGTGGCGCTGCGTCGCGAACATAGCGCGCGGGCTGCGGCGGCGCAATCACTGGACATGGCGGAGTCCATTTCCGAGCTGCGCTCGCAGATGATGCAAAACCGCCTGTCCCTGGGCAACTACCTGCTCAGCGGCGATACGCGCGATATGGAACGGATGACCGAAGGCGTGCGTGAGGTGGGCACCAAGCTGGACAGCGCTAAGAATCAGGCCAGTTCGGAACAGCAGAGGACCGCGTTGGATAAGGTTGGCTCTCTCGAGCAAGCGTGGATGAGTGATTTTGCCACACCGCTGGCGGGCAAGCGGAAGGAAGTGGACAGCGGCAACGTTACCGTCTCCGAGTTGCAGATTTTTTATTTGCAAAAAGATCCCGCGACCTGGCTGAAGAACTCGGCCGAATACCTGGACGTGGCGGACCGGGAAAACAAGAAAGTCATCGAAGAACGGCGCCGCTCGGATGAAACCATGGCGACAGCCGCTGTGGTGGTGGCGTTGACGAGTACGCTTCTGGCAATCGGATTTGGGATATGGATTTCCTTCCGGACGGCGCGGGCCGTCACGGTCCCGTTGAATCAGTTGATGCGGGTTACGCAACAAATCGCGGAAACCGGGGATCTCGAGCACAAGACCGACGTAACGCAGCAAGACGAAATTGGCCAGCTCGCCAGGTCGTTCGATCATATGGTCGGATACCTGCGCGAGATGGCAACCTTCTCCGAGCAAATTGCGGGGGGCAACCTCACCGTGGATGTAAAGCCTCGTTCCGACCGGGACACTCTGGGTCGCGGATTTCTGGGCATGGTGGAAGGGCTGCACGAGCTAGTGCGGGCCGTGCGCGACGCCGCCTCACAAGTGGCCAGTGGATCAGCGCAGGTTGCTACCGCCTCCGACGAATCCGCCAAGATCAGCCTGCAGGCTTCCGGGGCCATTGACGAAGTCACCAGCACGATGCACGAGATGAGCGTGAACGTGCAAAACATGGTCAAGAGCACGCAGACGCAAGCGGCCAGCGTGAGTGAAACGTCTTCCTCCATTGATGAGATGGTGGCATCGATCCAGCGTGTGGCCGATACAGCGAAGGTGCTGCTCGACATTTCCAACCGTTCGCGCGAGGAAGTACACAGCGGCATCACCACCATGGACAAGGCTACCGACGGACTCAACCGCATCAACGTTTCCATCCGCGATTCTGGACAAATCATCGGGGTACTGGGACAGCGCGCGGACGATATCGGAAGAATCATCGAGGTGATTGACGATCTAGCCGAGCAAACCAACCTGCTGGCCCTGAACGCGGCCATTGAAGCGGCGCGCGCCGGAGAGCATGGCCTCGGGTTTGCCGTGGTTGCCGACGAAGTGCGGAAGTTGGCGGAAAAATCGGCGCAGTCCACCAAGGAAATTTCGGAATTGATTCAGAGCATTCAGAAAGAAGCCCGGAAAGCTGTTGATAATATGGAACGGAGCACGGGCATTGTCAACGAAGGGTTGACGCTCGGCGAAGATCTCAGCACAGCTCTGCGCAAAATCTCCAATGTTGTCACGGAAGTCTATAAATTCGCGCAAGAGATTGGCGCGGCCACCAATGAGCAATCTAATGGATCAACGCAGATTGCCCGTTCCACGACCCGTCTCAATGAAATCACGCACGAAATCAGCTCGGCGGTTGAGGAGCAAGCTTCCGGAGCGCAAGCCGTTGTGCGCGCCATGGAACGCATGCGGGAGCTGACGCAGCAGTCGACGTCGGGATCGACGGAGCTGGCGGCGTCCGCCGAGCAAATGTCGAAGATGTCGCGTGGATTGCTGGATTCGATGGACCGCTTCCACCTGGACGAAGAGGCCGACAACTACCGCCGGGACACGTGGCAGAAAAATGGCCGCGAAGCACGAGGCGCGGCGAGCGGACGGCGCTAGCCACGGGAACTGCTATGGAAAAAGAATTTCACATTGTCGGGTTTCGCGTGGGCCGAGAGACGTACGGTGTCCCGATCAAGCTGATTCTGGAAATCGTGCGCGTGCCGGAAATCACGGCGGTGCCCGACGCTCCGGATCATATTGAAGGCGTCATCAACCTGCGGGGCAAGATTGTTTCCATCATTGATTTGCGCAAGCGTTTCCGGGAGAAGAACATCACGCAGAGCCGTCACAACAGAATTCTGATCATGGAGCTACAGGGCCGGCTGGCGGGGCTGGTCGTCGATGGCGCGTCGGAAGTCATGAAGATTCCCGCGACGGAGATCGAGCCGCCACCCGCGGGTTTCCAGGATAGCGGGTTGCAGTGCGTTACCGGCGTAGCCAAGCACGGCGGACGGCTGGTGGTGCTGCTGGACATTACGAAACTTCTACAGCGCGAAGTGCAGGGACTGGTGGCAGCGGTTACACCCGAGAGCGAAATGGAACCGGTTTCACGCAGCATGGCGGCAAAAGCGAAAGGGTAAGTCAGAAAAACGCGCATGAGTGCAACCGGAGCAGCACCCGCACAACTTACCGACGCCGAGCTCAAACTGCTGCAGACGCTCATTTACCGCGAGTGCGGCATGCACTTTGACGAGCGCCGCACCTCCTTTCTCACAGACCGGCTACAACGACGGTTGAAGGAATGCCAGATGGATTCTTTCTACCGCTACTATCGCCACCTGCACACGGAAGCGGGCAAAGAAGAGCTGGCGCTGCTGCTGGAGAACCTCACTGTCAACGAAACCAGTTTCTTCCGCAACCGCGCGCAACTGGATTTGTTTCAGAAATACATCCTGGAAGACCTGCTGCGGCGTAAAGCGGAGAAAAAAGACTACTCGATTCGAATTTGGAGCGCGGGTTGCTCGACCGGGCAGGAACCCTACACGCTGGCGATGATGGTCTGCGATTCGCTGGTTTACCACAACCTGCGTTTTCCGCATGCCCAACTAAATCTGTTGGGGAAATCCATCGTGCCAGCCCCTTGGAAACTAGAAGTCGTTGCTTCGGATCTGAACTACACGGTACTGCGCGCCGCGCAGGAAGGGTCTTACAACGAAGCGCAAATGTCGCCCGTCGACTATTCGTGCCGGCTCCGCTATTTCGATAAGCTGGCCGACCGCTACGCCGTACGGACGGCGGTCAAAGATCTGGTTCACTTCGATTTCCACAATTTGAAGACGGAATTCGTTCCACAACAGCGCAACGACTTCATTTTTTGCCGCAACGTGATGATGTACTTTGACGAAGCCGAGCAGAAGCGCCTGGTGGACAAGTTCTACCGCTGCCTGAACCCGGGCGGTCACGTGTTCGTCGGACATGCCGAAAGCCTGCTCAGTCTGACAGAGAAGTTCACCATGGTGCACCGCAACAGCGGCACGGCGTATCAGCGCGTCGAGGCGCACCCATGAGTACTTTTTCCGGCGAACGAGGCGCGGAGCTGCGGCAGATCTTCTTCGAAAGCGCCCAGGAAATCCTGCAGTCGATGAATGAAGAGGCGTTGCGTCTAGAAAAGCAGCCCAACAACCTCGAGGCTTTGCGAAGTCTGCGCCGCGCCGTCCATACGCTCAAGGGCGACGCCGCGGCGTGTGGGTTCCGTGAGCTTAGCCATCTGGCGCACGAATTCGAGGATGCGCTGGCCGGCGAGAATCTGGCACAGAGCGCTGCCGTGGTGGAAACAGCATTGACGGCCGCGGACGTATTTGGGGAAATGCTGGAAGCCTACAGCACCGGAAAAGCTGTGCCTGCCGGCAAGACTTTGCTGCACATGATTGCAAAACTAGCAGCGCCTGGACAGAAAACAGGCCGCGCCAAGCAAGACGCATTCAAAGCCAAAGCAAAAAGTGTTGCTAAAGGCCGTCCCCAAAAATCCGAGACAGTCACAAAGACCGCAAAGAAAACGAAGAGAACATCTGGGCAAAGCGCCAGCGTCGAAGCTACCGCCCAAAGCAAAGAAAACCCACCACTCTGGACCGAGTACGAGCGCATAGCAATCGAGGCCGCACAGCACAAGCCCGTTCCCGTTTACCACCTGCGGCTGAACCTCGACCCGCACTGCGCCATGCTAGAAGCAGCGTTACAGATCGTGCGCAACATACTCACAAAGGCGGGCGACATTCTCGCCTTCTCACCCTCGGCGACGGTGGATCTGGAAGCGTCACGCAAGATCGAGGCTGTCGTGAGCAGCAAAGAAGCCTCGGAAACTCTGTCGCGCAAATGCCGCGTTCCCGGCATTGTGGCGGAAATCAAACTGGAGACTCTTCCGCCCCTTGGCACTTCGCGCTCGGAGGAAGTTGCGGAATCCAGCGAAGCCAAGGCCATAGCATCCGGAGATGCTTCTGCCGGACTACTACCATCGGAAAAGCCGCAGAAAGAGAAAGACGCGTACCGAACGGACGAGGGTGCGCGGGCTGCGAACACTTCTACGGAAAACCTGCTCCGAGTGGACGCCGAACGCATCGACAACGTACTGAACCTGGTGGGTGAGTTGATTATTGGCCGCTCCATGTTCCAGCAGACCCTGCTGGAATTCGCCAAGCGCTTTCCCAAGGATCCACTGCGGACCCGTTTCGCGGATGCGTTTGCCTTTCAGTCGCGCGTTCTGAACGACCTGCAGCGGTCGGTAATGAAAATTCGCATGGTGCCCGTGGAGCAGCTCTTCCGCCGCTTTCCCAGGTTGGTGCGGGATACGGCCCGGGCATGTGAAAAAAATGTTGAACTCATGCTAGTGGGACAGGAGACGGACCTGGACAAGGGAATCCTGGACTCACTCGCCGAGCCAGTGGCGCACCTGGTCCGCAACGCCATCAGCCATGGCATCGAAAGCCCGCAGGAACGTCAACGTGCGGGCAAGCCGGAACAGGGCATGCTGCGTCTGGCCGCGTACCACCAGGGCAATCAGGTGGTCATTGAAATCGCGGATGATGGCAAGGGTCTCGACGCCGAAAAGATTCGCAATAAGGCAGTAGCGCGGGGTTTGGTCGGCGCGGAGGAAGCACATCGGCTCAGCGAGTCCGACCTGCTCAAGCTGATTTTCGTTCCAGGATTCAGCACAGCCGAACAAATTACCGAGGTTTCCGGCCGCGGCGTGGGTCTGGATGTTGTGCAAAACGTTCTGCTGCGGCTCAAGGGCTCGGTCAGCGTGGAATCCAATCCGGGCCACGGCTCCGTGTTCCGTTTACGGCTACCGCTTACGCTGGCGATTATCAAGGCCATTCTGTTCCGGGTTGAGCACAGGCTTTATGCCGTGCCCTTGAATTCCGTGGCGGAGATGGCGCGCGTTCACCAGTCGGACATTCACCTCGTCGACGGCCACGAAGTCATGCAACTGCGCAAGGATGTGCTGACGCTGGTGCGTCTGGGCCGCCCCGCGGAAGCCAGCAGCGACAAGCTCTTCGTGCTGGTGGTTTCGCACGCGGGGCAAAAACTCGGTCTGGTGGTCGATGAGCTCTCCGGCCAGGAAGAGTTGGTCATCAAAGCTCTCGACACAAGCATCCTGTCCAGCGATCTGATCAGCGGCGTATCCATCCTTGGAGATGGCCGCGTTGTTCTCATTTTGAATCTTGCGTCCGTGGCCGAGCGCCGCGGTCAGACGCACAACGAACTCAGCGAGGCCCCCTGGGGCATGCTCTTGCCGCAATCGGAAATGCGGCAATTTGAAAACGCC
>JAYTQD010000725.1:0-6304 GCA_043746935.1 Acidobacteriaceae bacterium
CTCTTCCACGCGGGATATGGCTTTTACATTTGGTATCGCGGAGAGACGAATCTTCTCAGCTATCCGTGGTCGGGCAATTGGTTGTACACGGCGCAGCGCTGGACTGGCGGTATTGCGTTTGCCTACATCGCTTTTCACACCTACACGCTGCGCTTTTCTGGCATTGATTTGCACGCCTACCCGGGAGCTTCGTTTGGCAAGGTGCAGGCGGAATTGTTTCAACCTCTGCTGCTCGCCTTATACGTAGTGGGTCTGGTCAGCGCGTCTTGGCACTTTGCCTACGGGTTGTGGCTGTTCTGCGCCAAGTGGGGATTGGTTTCTGGAGAAAAAGCACAGAAGCGGCTACTGGCGGCCTGTTTGGGGTTCTTCGTAGTGATGAGCGGCGTTGGCCTTGGCAGCCTATACACGATGCGCGTGCGCTTTGAGCAGCAGCCTGTAGACGCGGTTGGGGCGAGTCAGGTTGAGGACGCGAAGCCCAGCGTGGCGGAATAGCGGAAGCAAGACAGAGGAACGGCACACAAGAAAATGGCGAATCCAAGAATTATCGTGGTGGGCGGCGGGCTGGCTGGGTTGTCGGCAGTCATCAAGATCGCGGAGATGGGCGGGTCGGTCGATCTGTTCTCGATTGTTCCGGTGAAGCGGTCGCACTCGGTGTGTGCGCAGGGTGGGATTAACGCGGCCAAAAACTTGAAGGGCGAAGGCGACTCCACCGCGCTGCATCTGGACGATACGGTTTACGGCGGTGATTTCCTGGCGAATCAGACGCCTGTTAAGAACATGTGCGACGCCGCGCCGGGCATTATTGATTTGCTGGACCGCATGGGCGTGCCGTTCAATCGCACCCCAGAAGGCTTATTGGATTTTCGGCGTTTTGGTGGAACTTTATTCAACCGGACTGCGTTTGCCGGAGCCACAACAGGCCAGCAGCTGCTCTACGCGCTGGACGAGCAGGTGCGCCGCTTCGAATCCGAAGGCAAAGTTAAGAAATATGAAAGCTGGGAATTTCTCTCCGCTGTGCTGGATGGCCAGGGCATATGCCGCGGCATTTGCGCCATGAATCTACGCAGCATGGAAGTGCGGACGTTCCCTGCTGACGCCATCATCATTTGCACGGGCGGTATTGGGGCAATTTTCGGCAAGTCCACCAACTCTGTTGTCTGTACCGGTTCGGCGCAGTCGGCGCTCTATCAGCAGGGGGCGTTTTACGCCAACGGCGAATTTATTCAGGTTCACCCAACGGCGATTCCTGGCGAAGACAAACTGCGCTTGATGTCCGAATCGGCGCGCGGTGAAGGCGGACGCGTTTGGGTTCCGAAACAAAAAGGCGACCAGCGCGCTGCCAACTCGATCCCCGAAAGCGACCGCTGGTATTTTCTGGAAGAGTGGTATCCGAAGTACGGCAACCTGGTTCCCCGCGACGTCGCTACTCGAGCGATTCACAAAGTCGTCTACGAGAACGAGCTGGGCATCGACGGCCAGCCAATGGTGTATCTCGACCTGACACACATCGACCGCAAGATCCTCGACAAGAAGCTGGAAGGCATTCTTGAGATTTATCAGAAATTTGTGGGCGACGATCCGCGCGACGTCCCCATGAAGATCTTCCCGGGCATGCATTACACGATGGGCGGGCTGTGGGTGGATTTCAACCAGCAGACCAATATTCCAGGAGTGTTCGCCGCGGGTGAGTGCGAGTACCAGTACCACGGCGCGAACCGGCTCGGCGCAAACTCGCTCGTGTCGTGCATCTACGGCGGGTTCATCGCCGGACCCAATGCCATGAAGTATGCCAAAAGCCTGCCTGCGGCCACCGGCAACGGGTTCTTCAAAGCAGAGCAGAAACGGCAGGAAGAAATGAATTCCGGCCTGATGAGCAATCAAGGCACCGAGAACCCCTTCCGTCTCTGGCGCGAACTGGGCGAACTAATGACGCGCTACTGCACCGTCACCCGCTACAGCAAGGCATGCCGCGAGGCTGACGCGAAAATTGTTGACCTGCTGGAGCGCATGAAGAACGTGAACCTGAGTGATCGCACGCAGTGGGCGAATACCAGCGTGGTCTTCACGCGCCAGCTCTACAACATGATGCAGCTGGCGCGCGTGGTCGCTCAGGGCGCCGCCATGCGCGACGAATCCCGCGGAGCACATTACAAACCTGATTTTCCCGAGCGCGACGACAAGAATTGGCTCAAGACGACGAAGGCGTCCTTTGCGCCGGATGTGGACGAACCCCGTTTTGAGTTTGAACCGATTGATGTTTCACTGGTGCCGCTGCGTCCGCGGCGCTATGACGCGGTGAAGTAGGGGAGCTAAGGTATGCAAAACATTCTGAGCTTCAACACAATTCGGCGAACGCTTTTCGTGGGGTTGGGCGTGTTCATCATCTTGCGCGCGCTCCTACACCATGACTGGCTTGCACTGGCCGGAGGAGTGGTGATGACTGCCTACGGCTTGTTTGTTCCGGGCTGAGGGGCAGCGTGTGCTCTGCCAGGTTCTGGCAGCAAGAAAATCGATTCAGAAGTGAAGTCTGTGGATTCCGTGAACACCAGAGTTCAGAAGTAGCGGGGGAAGGCTCGAACATGCCAGTCGCGAACGCAGCCAACACGAAGACGAAAACCGTTCTCTTCAAGATCAAGCGCCAAGCCAACCCCGAGAGCGCCGCGCAATGGGAAGGCTTCGAGCTGCCGTGGAAGCCTGGGATGAACATCATCTCCAGCCTGATGGAGATTTCCGCCAATCCGGTGACCTCGGCCGGAACGACGACCTCTCCCGTGACATACGACGCGAATTGCCTGGAAGAAGTGTGCGGCTCCTGCGCGATGGTGATCAACGGCAAAGCTCGCATGGCTTGCTCAGCGCTCGTCGACCAATTGGAACAGCCCATTCGGGTGGAACCGCTGACCAAGTTCCCGGTGGTGCGGGATTTGTCAGTAGACCGCAGCGTACTTTTTGAGAATTTGAAAGCTGTGAAGGCATGGGTTCCCGTAGACGGAACCTACGACCTTGGCTCGGGTCCGCGTATCACGCCTCGCGAGCAGGAAGAGGCATATCCCATTTCCCGCTGTATTTCGTGCTGCTGCTGTATGGAGGCGTGCCCGCAATTCAACGAAGATACCGGCTTCGTGGGCGCTGCGACGATTGCCCAGGTGGGACTGTTCAACGCTCATCCGACCGGGAAGGCCCTGAAACACGAACGCCTAGCCGCTCTGATGGGCGATGGCGGAATTCAGGAGTGCGGCTACGTGCAGAATTGCGTGGAAGTCTGCCCCAAAGACATTCCGCTGACGCGGTCAATCTCCGAGGTTAACCGTGACGTGATGGTGCAGGCAGTTACGGATTTGTTCCGGCGGTAGGAGTTTTTTCGCCCTGCTTTCCCTGTCATGCCGGAACGTAGCGCTTGATCGCGATATCTCCAGCGCCCTCCCGAGCCTGGGCGACGTCGTAAGCCAGCTGCATGCTCAGAAGATGGTTCATGTCAGGGCCAAACGCTTTCTCTATGCGCAGGGCCATCTGCGCAGTTAGCGTGGTCTTGCCGTGGAGCAGATCGGACAGCGTTGCCCGTCGGACTTTCAATATCTCAGCAGCCCTCGTAACATTGAGACCAAGAGGCTCAATCACTTCAGTTCGGATTAAATCACCCGGATGGGGCGGGTTCTTCATGGGCATAGACATTCCTAGTGGTAATCGATCAAATCAATTTCACTGGCCGTATTCGTGACCACCTGGTAGCGAAAAATCACACGCCAGTTTCCACTAACCGTCAGACTCCAGAATCCTCTCAGATCACCTTTTAACCGGTGCAGCCTCCAGCCTGGAAAGAGGTCAAGCTGATCCATGCGGTCTGCCGTTTCTAAAGCAAACAAAGCTTTCGCAGCTTGTTCGCCATCGCGGGCGGCACTCCCCGGACAGTACCTTCTTCGTGCAGTTGCTTGAGGCCCTTGTGACGAAAGCGCTCAAGTTGCATTCGTAGTCCTTCTGGTTGAGTATGTACGGTTATACCGTACATGTCAAGGCTGTCTAATTAGCGGCCAGTGCCCTGAAGTTGCCGGGTTATTAGGGGGTTCTTCCGAAATTCCTCACGATTTTGCCGAATGCTGGGGGGTATTTGCCCTATCGCAACCTCCCCCTTCGGCATTACTTTTGGGACTCTCTTTTGAGTGAGACGGGGCTGTGGAAAACGTGTAGACTGTACCCTCGTTGCTAGGATTTACCCATTTGCCACCTATGGTAAGGCGCGCATTCGTCCTGAGTCTCGTGGTGCTCCTCTGGTGCGGTTTTGGCGCCGCTAAGACGACGCGCGTGCGCTCGCACCGGCATCGTGGGCACAAGGTTTCGCGGGTTACGGTCCATCCTCAAAGGACAGTGCACAAGCATCGTCGTTGGCGGCACGTTTACTGGAATCCTGTGTTTCGACCCTCGCACGACTCTCTTTTGAAGCAAAACGCCGAGATTGACCGGCTGGAACTACCACGCATTCAAGACGACGCCGAGCTGGAGCAGCTGAAGCTGGAAGGCAAGCTGGTACCGATTATTCCTGGCCCCACGATCCGTTTTGATCCGCGATTGAACGCTGACCGGCGCTATTGCCGTCCGTGGACGCGGGAATTTGTCGAAGACCTGGCGGATGCCTACCATCAGCAATTTCACGATCAGATTCAGGTAAATTCCGCCGTGCGCACCGTGGTGGTGCAGAGGAAGCTCCGCCGCCACAATCGCAATGCCGCCCCGGCGGAGGGCGAAATTGCGTCATCGCATCTGGCCGGGGTCACCGTCGACTTGCAGCGCCGCGGCATGAGCAAGGCGCAGATTCACTGGGTCGAAGCCTATTTGGTTCCCTTAAAAGCCGCTGGGCTGGTGGAACCGGAAGAAGAGCGGCGGCAGTGGGTGTTCCACATCATGGTATCGGACCGCTACTCGGAGTGGCGCGATCAGAGCGAAGTCGCGCAGCGCCAGATGGATGATCCACAGAGAGACGAAGTCCGCACGGAGACGCTACAGCCCAAGGCGCAGCTGGACACAACCAGCGAACCTGATTTAGCCCCGCCCGATTTGCCTCAATCTCGTTTAGCGCAACCGCCTGTACCTCTCAGCCTGACACCTGCTCCAGAACCAGTTGCTCCCCAGTCTGTTGTTCCTCCATCTGCAATTCCCTCATCCCGCGACTCAGGCCAATAGTCCGGTATCTGACTCCGCAATCCGTTTTCCCGCTCGTCTGTCGTACAATTTGAAGGCAGTCTTACCCGTAAATCTATCCATCTCCTGCGAGGACCTTCCATGCGCAAGTTACTGTTCTGTGTTGCCGTTGTTGGCGCTGCCGCTAGCTTGTTTGGACAGGCCACCCCGGCTGCGAAGCCGAAGACCTCTCCCAAGACGCCGCCCAAGACATCGATGACGGCAAAACCTCCCATCAAGAAGCCTACTGTGCCATCCGGTAATCCGGTTGCCGTGTTTAACACCACCGCTGGCACGCTCCGCTGCACACTGTTCGAGAAAGAAACGCCGATCACGGTGGCGAACTTTATCGACCTCGCAACCGGCAAGAAAGATTGGAAGAATCCGGCGAGCGGCGTGACCAAACACAATACGCCTCTCTACGATGGGACGATTTTCCACCGCGTGATTCCAGAGTTCATGATTCAGGGCGGGGATCCATTGGGAACGGGCACGGGCGACCCGGGTTACCGCTTCCAGGATGAATTTGTGGACACGCTGAAGTTTGATCGTCCTGGCAGGCTGGCGATGGCGAATTCTGGACCAAATACCAATGGCTCGCAGTTTTTCATCACCGAGGATTCGACGCATAGCTTCCACTTGAGTGGACATCACACCATCTTCGGGCAATGCGACGACGCCAGCATAGCGCTGGTCAAGAAGATTGCCCGGCTGCCGAAGGGACCAGGAGATAAACCGCTAACGGCGGTGCGCATTCTGCATTTGACGATCCAGCGCGGTGGCGCTCCCTCGACCACGCGGCATCCGGTAATGCACGGCGGACCCGGCATGAGGAAGCCTGCTGCTGGAACTGCTACCAAGAAACCTGCTGCCAAACCATAGTTGAGCTGCAAGTACTGCTGATCTACGCATAACAATTTTGCGGAAGACCCCGCTATTCGAAAGGAATTCATGTCACCCCAACCCGGCCTGTATGCCACGTTTGAAACCACGGAGGGCACCATTGTGTGCCGTCTATTCGAGAAAGATGCGCCCAAAACTATCGCCAACTTCGTTGAACTCGCCGAAGGCAAGCGCGAGTGGACGCATCCCAACACACGCAAGAAGACCACGGAAAAGCTCTATGACGGAA
>JAYTQD010000726.1:0-16111 GCA_043746935.1 Acidobacteriaceae bacterium
CGGTAGCCCACGCGGTAGCGGCAAGAAATGCTTTTGCTTCTAGGACCACAAAGCCTGTAAGCTTACCCTCGCAGTAGAAACAGAGCCATAAAACTAAGCCGGGTGCCCCGTCCTTGTCGCGTTCCTCAGACAGGGCGGGGATTTATCGTACTTCGGAGAGGTTCGAAGCAATGCCCAGACCAAAGACTCGGCGCGCGTCATCCCGTCCGCTCTCTGCCATGGCTTTGTTCACGCGGAATCTATTCCGCCACCCCACCATGTTGGGAGCGGTGGTACCGTGTTCCCCCTTTCTTATCAATGACATGCTCGCCGCCATCGACTGGAAGCGGGCAAAAGTCTTGGTCGAATACGGTCCGGGCATCGGCAACATCACGGAAGAAATCCTCAAACGGATGGCCCCAGATGCCACGCTGATTGTCATTGAGCTGAACCGTGAATTCGCCGAATACTTGCAACAGAGGGTTCGCGATCCCCGCGTACACCTCGTTCGAACCTCGGCCTCGCACGTCCGCGAAGTGCTGGCGGGATTGGGCCTGCCCCATGCCGACTACATTATTTCCAGTCTCCCTTTTGGGGCGATGCCGGAATCGGTGCGCCAGCACATCATGCGCGAGACCCGCAGCGCGCTTCGTTCGGACGGGGGTTTTGTGGCCTATCAGTACTCGAGCGTCATGTTGCCCTGTCTGCGCTCGTGTTTTCGTTCCGTGGAGCAAATGTTCCAGCCGCTGAACATCCCCCCAGCCCGAATTTTCTCCTGCACGCCTTAACGCTAGCCACCAAAACGCGCTCTCACTGGCTAAACAGCGCGTCGATATCCCGACGGCCATGTGCAACCCGCAGGATGAGTACGTTTTCACTTTCGATGCAGTAGACAATGACGTATTCGCTAACCGGGAAGCTTCGAGAGCCAGCGCCGAATTCATCGTCGCGGGCGCGCCCCAGATAAGGTTGCGCGGACAACAAAACGAAACGGCGGGTTATGGAATCGATCAGGCGTGTGGCGATCTCGCTGCTCCCACTTTCCCGGGCAACGTAGTACCAGATTTCATCGAGATCAATAGCTGCTTGCGGCGCGACCCGGTGTGCCATCCCGGTAAGCCTCAACGAGGTGCTGGTCGATCTGAGGCAAGGCGCGCCAGTCCACGCTGTTCTACTTCCTCGGTCAGCTCACGCATGGATTGTTCTGTGATGACTCGACCCTCGCCGCGCGCCAAGGATGCTTTGGCATCGTCGAGAGTTGCCAGAAACTCAGCCCTTCGACGCTCACGCTCTTCCCACTGGGCAAGGGCTTCCCGCACGGCATCTTCCTCGCGCGCAAACCGTCCGCTAGCGACAGCTTGACGGATGAAGGCGGCTTGGTCGGAGCTTAACTGGACTTCCATACTTTTAAGGGTAGGAGGGCGGAAAGCGCGTGTCAAGGCCGGGGTTTTGCCGGTCCCTCTCACCTGCCCTGAGGGAAGTCGAAGAGGCGAGGATGAGAATGCATGCACGACAAAGGGAGCTTCGGAATCTGTACTATTGGCGGTGTCGCCCCCGCCTTCGCAAAAAACGCGAGGACGGGGCATCTGAGATTCCGTTGTGGAAAGAGAAATCAGAACCAAGAAAGGGTCGGCGACCAGCCACCCGAGCCACTCTTTGAGATCTCCTTGAAAAGAATCACGAACGTTCTTCGGGTCCGAGGGCCAACCAGCACGAAGGGCAATACCTGCGGGCAACGACAGGATTCCTTGGAGATTGATCCAGCATGGCCGTGACTCTTGGATCTGCGTCATTCGGGCATGGCTCTCCGGCCCCGTGTTGGCTGCAAACAGCGTTCGCACATAAACAGCTCAAAATTTCATTCATGGAACCTCACCCCGCAAGTATACCCGCCATCTGATTCGGCGCATCTACCACTCTTGTGCTGTCGGGCTGATGAGATAACCAAGTCGTCCCCTATCTTCCATCTTCGCCCCAGTACGTTATCTCTCGATAGAACTCAGCCAAAGGATTGAACCCAAGGTCTGGATACTTTGCCCCCCAGATTGTCTCGTGCCGCTTAATCCAGTCGCCGCGCTCGTTGACCTCATACGTGGAACGGGTGACGGAATTCAACTTGCCCTGCTTGTATTCCGATTCCTCGACCTCCCTGCCGTGTGAGTCATATTTCATCAAGGATTTTAGGTTTTGGTTCGGGAACGTCAGTTCGGTGAGATAGCCGCTACTATCGTACTTGTGTTCTTGGAACCAGAGGTCGCCTTTCATTCCGATGTCCTGAGTACCATCGAAAGAGTCACCCATGGATCGGATAGTCACAGCATCTTCAATGGAATAGTCGTGGGACGTCCGCCCTCCTTGACTATTGATGTCAATGTTTCGTCTTGGCAGTCCGTCATCTGAAAACTCCCAAAATTGTTTTCCGTTTTCCACGCCATCTTTGAAGAATGTAATTTCCTCCTCTTGCCCGTCTCGGTTGAATCTCGAGGCTGTGTACGCTACCGCCGGACCTCCAACATAAGTATCTCTCACCCTGTTGAAGTTGATAGTGTATTCAGCCCGGTTTTCTGTGACGGTCCTCACCGGCCCGCGAAATCGATTCCGTTCCAAATCAGTCACAGCCAGTGCCCCAGCCGTCCTGACACGCAGATCCCAGCCAAGTTTCTGTTCGCGCAAATATCGGACTGGCACCGCAAAATTTAGATTCTGACCCTCGACCAAGCTGGAAACAGCGAGACCGATAACCTCTCCGCGCTGGTTGACCACGGGGCCACCGCTCGATCCGGGGGAAATTGCTGCATCCATTTGAATCAGGCCAGACCCGGATCGAATTCCACTAACGATGCCTTTGGAAAAGGAAGCCTCCAGGCCTTCGGGGTTACCCGCCACGAGAATATCGTCCCCCACTGCAACGTCGTCCGTGCTCAGGGGAAGCGGCGCACCGCCTGCTTCGGACAATTTCAGAACGCAGATGTCGTGTTTTAAATCAAATCCGACGACAGAGGAAATTTTGTAGGATACGCCGTCAGATAACGACTTCACATAACCTTGAGATGCCCGTTTGAGCACATGAAGATTCGTTGCGATGAGTCCCGGCTTTCCCGGCTTGAAGAAGAAGCCGCTGCCCTGCGCGATCAAATTGCCTTCCTGATCTTGGGTCAGTACGACAACCAGCGATTTACGGACTTGCGCGACTAGCTCGCGAGTGGCAAGCGGCGGTTTTCGTTGTCCTTGCGTTGGAGACTGGGCAACGGCCAAGAACTGCGTGCCCCCCATGATCAGCAAGAGAATCGCTGCGCACGGCTTCCACACCTTGAGGCTCATGGTCATATATTATGCGCGTTCGTAGAATTCCGAACAACGCGAATCAGTCACAAGTAAGTTGGTACGCAGAACCAGTGCGGAAGCCGCCCCTGGTTTCGTCGCGGAAAAGTTGGGAAGAATTCGGCGGAGTCGAGAGCGTAGGGATCCTTCGCTATGCTCAGGATGACAGACCTATAGGGTGTTGTCGTTTCCAAAACAAAAAGCGGCCCGGAGGCCGCCTGCGCACATCTCACACCCAACCTACAGCTTCTTCACTTCCTCGTTGTAATACTTCCGGTAAAGAATTTCCCACTCCTGGCTGCCTTCGAGAATGGTCTTCTTCTGGCTTTCAATCTTCAGTTTCGCCAGCTGATCCATCTTCACCTCGTACATCAGCAACGCCTCAATGATCTTGCGGGTCTCTTGCTTAATGGTGTTGGGATCCTCAATGAACTCCACCTGCTCCAGCTGCTTGAGCACTTCCATGACGCCTTTGGCCAGCATTCCCGCTTTGTCCCGGCTGATTCTCATAAGACGGCCTTATATTTCTTGACGAGTTCGTTCTTCACCTTGCGAAACATTTCTTGGTAATCGGCCCCAGAATTCCGCATTTCGTCCGAGTACGTCTCCAAAATGATCCGCACTTCATCATTAATCCGATCTTCCAGGGAGAGCTCATCCAGGAGAGCTCCGTTAACAGCGTTGGTGACCACAGGCAGGTTTTTGGTTTCAATTACCTGCGCAGCAATCAGTTTTTTGACAATCTCGCGGGCCATATAGGCCACAAACTCTTTGGACACCAGCATAAGGATCGCTAAGGACAGCTAAAGACTGCGGAATAAACACTAAATTTTAGCACACGCAACGGAGTGCCCCTGCGGGGCGCCCCGCTCCTCGGCTGGCGCTCCCACAGTGAAAGTCTTACAATCCTGCTCAGAGCTTCACCATGATCGACAATCTTTCCACCCTCAAAGACGACATGATCGCCTTCATCGAAGGCCACGGCATGCGCCGCTTCCACGGCTACGCCTCCGAGGACGAAGTGCAGTCCATCATGTGGCACAGCCCCGACCACTCCGACGGCTGGAAGGATTTCGTCGAGCTAGCCAAGCATTCCGGCGCGCCCTTCCTCACCATGCACGGCACGACCTTGGAGCGATCCGATCTCGATGACTTAATCCAGCACCTCGCCGACGCCCATTTCGCCGACGGAGACGACGCCGAGGACGCCCGCTGGCTCCGCCAGCACATCGGAAAAGTAGGATTTATCCAACTAGGCTGGGCCTACCAGGGCAGCATGTTTCTCTACGAGGCCTCCACGGAATGGTACGAGCAGTACCAGCATCTACTGGAATTCAGCGAAGACTTCGGCGGCTTCACCCTCGGTGAATCCAACACCGACGACGAGATCTGACGAGGCCGTCGCGCTGTTGTAAGATGGCCTACATCGGATGCCATCGCTCCCCAAGCTTCCCGCTGAGGTCCACGCCGCTCCCGAGCAAGAGATCGCGCACCTCGCCTCTCTGCCCGAGGTCCAGCAAGCCTGCGACTGGTTCCGTGCGGCCGAGCCCAAGCTAGCCCACTGGCAAGCCGAAATGGCCCGCATTCCCGCGCCCCCCTTCGGAGAAGCCGCCCGCGGTCAGTGGCTAGCCGAGAAATTCCGCGAGCTCGGCCTCGACGACGTGCGCATCGATGAAGCCGGCAATGTCCTCGGCGTCCACCCCGGGCAAGCAGGTCCGTACGTTGCTCTCAGCGCTCACATCGACACCGTTTTCCCGCTGGACACCCCGCTCGATATCCGCCAGGAAAGCAGCAAGCTCCTCGGTCCCGGTGTCTCCGACAACGGCGCCGGCGTGATCGCCATGCTCGCCGTGGCGGGTGTCTTGCAGGCCACAGCGATTCATCCCGGCAACCCTCTGCTCTTCATTGGCAATGTGGGCGAAGAGGGCGAAGGCGATCTACGCGGCATGCGTCATATCTTCTCGCAACCGCGCTGGCTCGACTCCATTGCCTACAACGTCATCCTCGACGGAGCCGGCACCGACGTGATCGTTGCCGAAGCTCTCGGCAGCCGCCGCTTCGAAGTCGTGGTCCGCGGCCCCGGTGGCCACTCCTGGAGCGACTACGGTGTCCCCAACCCCATCGTGATTCTCGCCCGCGCCATTGAAGCCTTCAGCCGCGCCAGCATTCCGCAGAATCCGAAAACCTCCACCAATATTGGCGTCATCAACGGCGGTACTTCCGTCAACTCCATTCCCGAGGCGGCCAGCATGCGTGTCGATATTCGCTCCACCTCAATGGACGAGATCGAGCGGCTGGAACGCGCCTTGCGTCTAGCGCTCGACCACAGCATGGAAACGGAACGTGAATCGCAGGGTTTCGCAGCGCGTCACTCCGCCGTCAGCGCGGAAATCGTAATGATTGGCAACCGCCCCTCCGGCGAGCTTCCCGCCGACGCCCGCATCTTGCGCGTGATTCGCGCCGTCGACAAGCACCTCAACAACTCAGCCCAGGTCCAGCGCGCCTCCACCGATGCCAATATCCCGCTCTCGCTGGGCAGGGAAGCCGTAGCCCTCGGCGGCGGCGGACATGGCGGCGGCGCCCATACTTTGCAAGAATGGTTCGATTGCGGCGGACGCGAACTCGGCCTGCGGAGAATTCTCCTGGCCGTGCTCACACTCACGGGGGTGGACGAATGAATTTTCTAAATATAAAACAAATAGCCAGCCGGGTGCCCCGTCCTTGTCGCGGTTTTTCTTTTGCGACAGGGCGGGCTCTGACCGAAGCCGAAGGGGCGGAACTTTTTTGCGAATATTCTAACCATTCTCCGGGTGCCCCACTCAAGCCCTTTTTTGGCTTGAGTGGGGCAGTTCGCCGGAACTGCTTTTGGGCGGCGCAGCGCTTCAGCGCTGCGATCATGGTCCTACGAAGGACAGCGGCTTTAGCCGCTGAGGCAAGAGGTAAGCTCTCCAAAGCCACTCTCGCCACTCTTTTTCTGGCCGCAGCCGCACTCCACGCTCAAACGCCCCCCGTCCCCCAAGCCGACGCCATCTTCACCCACGCCAACGTCTACACCGGCGTCCCCGGCGCATCCTCGTTTCACGAAATTCAACGCGTCGACTCCATCGCAGTCAAGGGTGACCGGATTTTAGCCATCGGAAAATCCGCTGATCTCATGAAGCACAAAGGCGCGTCCACGCAAGTCATCGACCTTGCCGGACACTTTGTCATGCCGGGTTTCAACGATGCTCACCTGCACCTCGCCGACGGCGGCTTCCAACAGCTCGAAGTCAACCTCTTCGGCGCCAAGACGCTCGAGGAATTCCGCCAACGCATTCGCCAAAAAGCCGACCAGGTCAAGCCCGGAGAGTGGATCCTCGGCCAGGGCTGGGACCATACTCTCTGGCCAGTAAAGGAACTCCCCACGCGCTGGGATCTCGACGAAGTCTCAACCCGGAATCCCATCTTTCTGGTCCGCGTGGACGGGCACATTGCCGTAGCGAACACCAAAGCGCTACAGCTCGCCAGCATTACGGTCGCCAGCAAAGACCCCGAAGGCGGCAAGATCGACCGCCTCGAAAGCGGTGAACCCTCGGGCATTCTCAGGGAAACCGCGCAAAATGCCATGCGCGCGGTAATTCCAAAACCGGATCACGCTGGCCGTAGAAAAGCGGTAGAACTCGCTCTTGCAGAGGCCGCTCGCTCCGGCGTCACTTCCGCCCAGGACAACTCCAGCTGGGACGATTTCCTCATCTACGAAGAGCTGGAAAAAGAAGGCAAGCTCACCCTCCGCATTTCCGAGTGGCTTCCCTTTGACGATTCTGTCGACGCGCTGAAGTCCCACCAAGCCGCGCACAGCCGTGACGACCTTCTCCTCCACACCGGTATGTTGAAAGGCTTCATGGATGGCTCGCTCGGTTCACGCACCGCCGCCATGCTCGCCCCGTTTAGCGACGAACCCGGCAACTCCGGAATTCCACGATACGAACAAGAAAAACTCAACGCTCTAACCAAAGGCCGCCTGCAAGCCGGTTTCCAGATCGGCTTCCACGCCATCGGGGATGGCGGCGTCGAAATGGCGCTCAACGCCTTCTCCGCCGCTCTGAAAGATGCCAAGCCCGACCCAAAAAGCAAACCCGATTTCCGCTTACGCATCGAGCACGCCCAAGTTCTCGCTCCCAATCAATTCGCCCGCTTCAAAGAATTCAAAGTCATCGCTTCCATGCAACCCAGCCACCTGCTCAGTGATATGAATTGGGCACAAGCTAGACTCGGCGAAAAACGCGCCGAACATTCCTACGCATGGCAGGAGTTCTTGAAGAACGGCATCCCGTTAGCGTTCGGCACAGATTTTCCCGTAGAACCAATTTCCCCATTCCGCGGCCTCTACGCGGCCACGACGCGCCGCAGCGAAGATGGCAAAAAAGAATACTTCCCATCCCAACGCATCGACATGGATGACGCCATCGCAGCCTATACCCACGGCTCCGCCTTCGCCGAATTTTCCGAAAAAGAAAAAGGCCAAATCATCCCAGGTATGCTAGCCGACTTCATCGTCCTCGACCGCGACATCACCGCCGTCACCCCAGCCAAACTCCTGGAAACCAAAGTCCTCCGCACAATAGTCGGCGGCAAAACCGTCTACGAAGCAAAGTAAGCTCATGAGCCTAAAGAAGATTGGCTTCAGCGCTGCAATAGCCGCCCCAAAACCCTCTGTCATCCTGAGCGGAATTTGCCGCGCGAAGCGCGGCAAATGGAGTCGAAGGACCCCTGCACTCTCGACCCTCTTTTACTCCTGCAAGCTTTCTGACCGCGCACCATCCCGGTAAGCCAGGATATTCCCCCAAACCTTTCCTTATCCCGGCCACCACGAGCGATCTGCAGTTTCTCGAACAAACTCACACCGCTTCTTCCAAGGGACGCTTTTGGGCGGAGCACGCTAGAGACCACGTGAATACTAGAATGTCGATGACAGAAGACAGGGTTGGTTATCCTCTCCACCAGCAAGACCGGTAGAGCGGGCCTTCAGAGCCTGCCCTGAGCGCCGCCGAAGGGCCCGCGTTCAGCGTAAAAAACATCGGGCTTTAGCCCTCTAGAGGTAAGGGTCCAGTTCCGAAATAAGTTTCTTCTGAAGTTATTCAACGCTGAAATAGAATCTCTAATACCGAAACAAATACGAAACCTTCACAAACACCTGCCGCCCGTCATTAATAAACCGGTCTCGCGTCCGGTTAATATTCCCATTTGGATCCAATCCCAGCGCCGGATCCAAATTCTGCAAATTGCTGTTATACCCAACATACACCGCCGTCCCCGGATGCACCAGATACGTAAAGAGCACATCCGCATTCAAGCTCTTTGTCGTTTGCAGTGACGTATTCAGCGGATTCGCCAGCGTCGTGGAATACTGCCCAATAAGCCGCAACGAAAATTCCCGCGTGAATTGGTAGTTCCATTTCGAGCGAAGGATGTGGTTGTTAAACACGCTGCGGTCATTCCCCTCATCCAGCAGCCTGGATAGCAAATAGGACGTATCGATCGTCAGTCCCTTGATGGGCCGCACCGTCGTGAAAATCTGCGCGTAGTTCGTTTTGGCAAGTCGCGGCGGGCACGCTAGAGGATCCGCTGTGACCCCGCCCAGGCACAGAGGTTGTGTACCCGTCAGTACCGGCATAGCCGGATCAAAATTCGTCGTGCGCCCCTGCCCGATTTCCCCGCCGATGGAGAGCGCCTTGAAATACCCAAAGTTGAAAAAGAAGCCCCGTGTGTTGTGCGCGTAGTCCCGGTTCGCGAATAGCGCATCGAAGTCCTTGGGCCGCAACCGTTCATGGCCCAGGTTTCCGAAGAATCCAAACTCCGTTTGCCGCGGCAGAATGAAGTGATAGTTGGCGTTCGCAAACCAGTCTAATCGCGTGCCCTTGTGGTCCCAGTTGTTGATGGTGAACAACCCTGGCCCGTGCCACTGTAGCCATTTTTTCTCCACCCGAAACCGCCGCAAGTTGAACATGCTGAAGCGTCGGATGTCCGTCCGCTGAACAAAACCAGTCGCCGTTTCGAAGTTCTCCGCGATGTCCTGGTAAAGCGCATTGTGTTCCCAGTTGCGCGAGCTGTATTCCTCATACCATTTGTAGGCCGGACCGCCCTTGTGCGTGCCATCGTTGAACTTCGTATAGCTGGTAATCGCTTGCGCCGTCAGGTTCCACTTGGAAGTAAGCTTCAGCTTTACATCGACGCCCCCGATTCGGTTCGCCCCAACAATGCAAGGGTCCGCCGTACACAGCGTCAAGGCCGGCGAAATCGTGTGCAACTCCCGATCCGTATAGATCAGTCCGATGGACGATTCTTTCCCAATGTCGCGGCTGATCCGCACAATGCCGAAATTCGCCTTCGCGCCCGCCAGTGGGTCGCCGGAAGGAACGCTCCTGCCCGGCGATTTATCGTTCGCGAAAATCCCGCCAATCGCCCACGGTCCAAGTTTTCCCGTCAACCGCACTCCGTACTCCGGATCAACGATGCGCCGCGTGAACAGTAAATTAAATGGCGTATCAAAAAACGTCGAGTTCTCTAAAAAGAACGGGCGCTTCTCTGGAAACAAGACCTCGAAGCGCTGATTCACCGTAACCTGAGGCTCGTCCGATTCCACTTGCGCGAAATCTGGATTCACGGTCGCATCCAGCACCAACGCGTTCTTGATCACGGCCTTCGCGTCCAGCCCAATCCGCGGCTCGATGTGCTTGCCATGAAAATGTGGATGGTTCGGATCGCGATCATCCAGCTCCCGAAACGTCCGCATCGACGCATAAGGAATCAACTGCAAATTCCGCCCTGGCGAGATTTTCTGTATCCCGTCCATTTGCGTTTCCTGGCTCAAAAAACCCTGTGAGTTGCTGGAAATATGCGGATAAAACGCAAACTCATTGTTCCGCCGAATATCGCGCTCAAAGAAAATCCCCCAAGTCTGGTTCTCCTGCGGAGAGAAGCGCAACGACTTGAACGGAATTTCAAACCACACCACGTACCCTTTCGGCGTGATCTTGGCGTCCGACTTCCACACCATGTCAAAGGAAAAGTCCGGCTCGGAGTTGTCCGTCCAAATCCCGTCCTGCTGCACTCCCAGCGGATTCAAATAGAAGAAGACCGCGTGTTTCTTATCATGAAACGTATCCAGCACAAACCCAAACTGATCGTCGTCGTTAATCGCTTCCCGCCGCGCCAGCCGCGCCCGAATGTTCCGCAACTCCGTATCAAAACAAATGGCCACCACGTACAGATTCTTGTCGGTGTACCCGGCATAAGCCTCTGTTTTTTGTGAAATCGCAGCGCCATCCTTCGGGTCGCGCTGCTGAAATCCATCAATCTTCAGCATCTTCCCCGCCACACCCTCCGAAGCCTGCATGCCAAGAAAATCGTTCAACGACGGCGGTTGATCCAAATGCGGAATATGCAGCGTGGCGAACGGTGCGGGAGCATCCGCAGCCTTGGGCTCTTGCCCCTTCCTGGCGTAACCCGGCCCCACGGCCAGCAACGTGACCACAACGCTCCCCAAAATCCTCTTACTCCACTCCCGCCACGCCATCACACCATCTGCTTTCTGTTCTCAAGATTTGTTGTGCTGAAAGTTTTGTCATCCCGACCAACGGGAGCGATCTGCTCTTCAGCTTTTGGGCGGCGCAGGGCTTCAGCCCTGCGATTCGTCTCCCGCAGCATTAGACCGGGCACCCGAGAAATAGTTAGGTGGGAATCTTTCTATGGAACCCTCCAACCCACGGCCACGGGAAATCATCGAAAGTGATGAATTGAGAATGGCGCGTCACAAGCCGCAATCTCGCTGTCTTTGTGGGTTTTAACTAGACGCAGGTAGACCCTTTCCCCATTCGGCGCGTCTAACCAGTAACACTTAAGGGCGGATCGGGCCTGATTCCCGCCGCCCGCACGGTATAATATGCACGTCGCAACTCCCTGGAGGGAAGTTACTTATGGATGCGCTCGAAGGCGCTTTTTGGTCACGGCTCAAGGCGAATCGCCTAGCCTATTCCGTCACAATTGCGGCCACCCTGGCCGTCGGTATCCTCATTGGCACTGTCATATCCGCCAATGTCAAAGGTAAGGAGAACCCCAAGTCGGGTGATGCGACCCCGCTGTCGATTCCCGCCCCGCAACAGCTCTCCAACACCTTTTCGCAAATTTCCAAGCAGCTCGAACCCACGGTAGTCAATATCAATACCGAGTCCACCGTGAAGAATCCGCACCGCAAGTTGCGGCGCGCTCCAGGCAATGACGGAGACGGCGTCAACCCCGACGGCACCCCGTTCGACGATTTTTTTGACCGTTTCTTCGGCGGACAAGGCGGCCAGGGCGGCCAGCAAGGTGGCCCCGATCCCGGACCCATTCGCCAACGCTCCCTCGGTTCCGGCGTCATCGTTGACTCCAAGGGTTACATCCTCACCAATCGTCACGTTGTCGAAAAAGCTGACCGCGTCCGCGTCCATTTAATGGACGACCCCACCGGTACCCAGCACGAAGCCAAAGTTATTGGCATGGATCAGGAGACGGATCTCGCCGTCATCAAAATCGAAATCGACCATCCCCTACCGGTCGCTAAACTCGGCAATTCCGAGTCCACCCAAGTGGGCGACTGGGTTCTCGCCATCGGCAGTCCGTTTGGTTTGTCGGAAACCGTTACCGCCGGCATCATTTCCGCCAAGGG
Organism: Acidobacteriaceae bacterium; assembly: GCA_043746935.1. Lineage (GTDB taxonomy): Bacteria > Acidobacteriota > Terriglobia > Terriglobales > Acidobacteriaceae > JANXUC01. The sequence continues at coordinate 11,987 of JAYTQD010000726.1, forward strand.
CCGCAACATCGTCCCAGGCCGCCAGTTCCAAACCTTCATCCAAACCGATGCCGCCATCAATCCCGGCAACTCCGGCGGCCCTCTCGTCAACATGGCCGGCGAAATCATCGGCATCAACACAGCTATCTACACCGAGACCAGTTCCTACGCCGGCGTTGGATTCGCCATGCCTTCCAACACCATCGCGCAGGTTTACAACCAGCTCATTGGTCCGGAACACAAAGTCACCCGCGGATCCATCGGCGTCCAGTTCTCCGCACAGCCTTCGCAGGCCGTGTCGCGCGTCTATGGCGAAGGCGTCACCATCTCCGATGTCGTCGCCGGTAGCCCCGCCGAACAAGCCGGACTGAAAGTCGGCGACACCATCACCGCCGTCGATGGCAAAAAAGTCGCCAACGGCGATGAACTCGTTGGCGAAATCGCTTCCCGCAGGCCGGGCAGCAAAGCCAAGCTTGGTTACATGCGCAACGGCAAACCCTCCGACACGTCAGTCACCATCGCCGATCGCTCCAAGCTCTTCGCCGCCCGCCTCGGTGACGAGGAAGACAACAGCGAAGATGCCCAAGCCAAGGAAAGCAAGCTGGGCGTTACCGTGAAGTCGGTAACCACCGAACTAGCCGAACGCATGGATGTGCCTCCCGGCAAGGGCGTAATCGTTCAGGAAGTAAAACCAGGCTCCTTCGCCGAAGACATCAGCCTTAACCGTGGCGATATTATTCTCGAAGTTAATAAACAACCAGTCAACAACGAAGACGAATTCCGCCGCCTCGAATCCGCCCTAAAAAGCGGCCAAGACGTAGTCTTTCTGGTAAAACCCCGCGGCCGCGGCAGCTCCACAGTCCTACTAGGTAATACACTGCCGTAACTTTGAATTAGGCTGCGCGGACTGGAACTGCGTCCTACAATATAAGGATCGCAGTTCCGGTTCGTTGTGGTTTGGGGGCTGGCGCGGCCTTGCGATTTGCGGTGGAGTTTTTTGCCAAAGAAATTACGAGGGACGATTGCGGTCTAGAAACATCATCACCGGTCAGCTTGGAGCGGCGCTTCTGGCGTTGCTGCTGACTGCGCCTGCGCTGCAGGCAACGACCGCGCACAAGACCCACAAGAAACCGGCGACTTCCTCTGCCAAGAAGACTTCTTCGAAAACGACCAAGTCCAGCTCCAAGAAACATCTGAAGCGCACGCGCCACAGCCGCAACTGGAAACACCACGGACAACAGACTGTCGATGGCCGTCGTACTGAACAAATTCAGCAAGCTCTCATTCAGGGACACTATCTCGACGGCGAACCTTCCGGCTCCTGGGATGCCAAAACCCAGGAAGCCCTCCGCCGCTATCAAGCCGCCAACGGCTGGCAGTCCAAGGTTGTTCCCGATGCCCGCGCTCTCATCAAGCTCGGCCTCGGGCCCAGCAACGACAAGCTGCTCAATCCAGAAAGCGCCATGACGTCCCACGCCGAGAAAACACCCTCCGCCGCTCCCCAGGCCGCCGCCGACTCAAATTTACCTCGGTAATTGTTCTGTTTATGGAAATTCTGATTCAGTCTCGAAGCTATTTTTTCCCTGTCATCTTGAGCGCAGCATTCGCGAGCGTCAGCGCGGGAATGCGCAGTCGAAAAGCCTGCCCTGAGCTCGCCGAAGGGACCACTCCACTCTCGCCCTGACCTCACTCTTGCAAGCTTTCTCACAGTGCAGCCTCTGTTGGTACCACTCCAGCCATTTTGCACCAAAGTTTCCTGTAGGCCACTCCTTGCTGCTGGATCAGAGTCCCCTTAGGAGTTTTTCAAGATAGTCGGAACGCGGTGTTCCAATTGCAGATTAATTCACGCCTTCTTGAGCGTCTTGGGAAAATAGGGAAGGGGACGACCGCGGATGATGGCTTCGGGATTGTGAAGAACGAGGGATCGAGCGACCTGGTCGCCGAAGAGTTCCGCGGCAACGGCGCGGGCGGTGGAGAGTATGGGCGGGCGGCGCTCCGTGTCATGAGCGTCGGTGGAAATGACGTGGACGGCTTGGTGGCGCAGGAGCAGGAGAGCGGCTTGTTGCGAGCGTTCTCCCCACTTCCCGGTGAGAGCGGAGGCCGTGATCTGGACCACGCAGCCGTGTTCGGCCCAGCCCAGAACCCGCGCCAGATTTTCCTGGAGGATGGGATTGCGTTCGGGATGGGTGAGGACCGGAGTGAGGTCGAGCTCCCCCATCCGCATCATGGCCTCATCAATCTGCGGCGGAATGCTGTAGTTGCTCAGCTCGACCAGAATGTAGCGTTCCCCAGCGATGGAATAGCGGCGCGGGTGGAGCTGGAGATCTTGCAGGTTGTCGTACGACATGTGGAAGTCGCAACCGAGGCTGAACTCCATGCCGTTGCCGAAGCGGGTGCGTAGTTCGGCGAGGCGGGCTTCGTGGGCGTCGCGATCATAGGCGTAGCGCTCGTTGGCGTGCGGGGTGGCGACCATGTGCTGGATGCCGTCGGCTTGCGCCATGCGGCACATCTCCAGAGTGATGTCCCAGGACTTGGCGCCGTCGTCAACTTCAGGAAGGATGTGGGAATGGATATCGAACAATGCGTTGCCCCAGAGGCAGTCTTTATATTCTAAGCCGGATGGCTGCGCCGCGGGGAGAATCGAGTGCCTAGGGAGCAATTCGATAGCCAGCACATGGCCACTGGCCAGTGATTACAAGTCTCCCGAGGGATGCGGCGCGTCTGGCGAGCGGAGAGTCCGAATATCCCGCATGGGTGGCTGGCACTTTCGTATCCGACCTCAAAGGCGGCACTGGCGGCGTCGAGACCGTCGACGAGCATGCGCCCCCGCGCTGCCTGTAGCCGAAGCTGTTTCTGATACTGAAGAGGGCTCATGGCGGTCAGCGCGCGGAAATGATGGTGTAGCGTGGATACGCCCATGCTCGCGGTTTGTGCGAGATCTTCCACACGTAACGGCTTCGCATAGTTTGCCCGGATCCACGCAATGGCTTTTGCCGTCCTGTGGCTCTGATCTCCTAGCGTTGCAATCGCTCGCAGGCGCGCCCCTTCCGGCCCGCGAAGGATTCGGTAGATGATCTCGCGTTGGATCAGGCCGCTGAGAAAGGGAATGTCCTGTGGGGTATTCAGCAGGTCGATGAGGCGGCAGCAGGCATTGAGCAACTCCAGCGTGGTCTTACCGGTCGCCATGGCCGGACTGTCGGACGGCGACTGAGGTGTTTCCTCCCGGCTCAAAAGTTCCCGGACTACGGGCATTTCTAGTTTGAGAACGAAGCAGAGATAGGGGACGTCTTCGCTGGCCTCGATGACGTTGCAGATGACTGGCAAGTCGAGCGACGTGAGCAGGTATCGCGACTGATCGAAGATGAAGGTGGTGCCGGCGAGAGTTGCTTGCTTGCGCCCTTGCGCGACGACGGCGAGACTTGGCTCGTAGGTGGCGGAGACCGGTGCGGTCGGGGCGGTGCGGCGGCTCAACAGCAAGCCGGGAATATCTGTTATTAGTTTCTCTGAGGATCCAATAAAAAAAGCAATTTTACGAGCCAGCTCGGTGCGCAATTCACGGGCTTGATCTGGAGGCGGAGCGGCGCTTTTACTGGGTTTCTTCATCGTTATGGTTCCTCCTGCCTTTGCTCAAGAATAGCCGCGCGCTTCTGGATCTGCCAGCATTTCCTTCACTAACGAGAGGAATAGGCAATAAATCGGAAGGATCGGGCTACCGCTTCCACGGCGTTTGATCTTAATCTCAGGATCAGAGAAACGGTTCGGAAGGAGAGGCAATGCAAAAACGCAAACTTGGAAATAACGGCCTGGAGGTTTCAGCCATCGGGTTCGGCTGCATGGGAATGAGCTTTGGTTATGGCCCGGCTGCGGACAAGCAAGAGGCGATCTCCGTGATTCGGGCGGCGGTGGAACGGGGAGTTACATTCTTCGACACCGCGGAAGTCTATGGCCCGCTCACCAATGAAGAACTGGTGGGCGAAGCGCTTGCCCCCTTTCGTAAACAAGTGGTGATTGCCAGCAAATACGGATTTGACCTTGAGAACTTCCCGGTCCTCAACAGTCGGCCCGAGCACATCAAGAAGGTTGCCGAGGCTTCGCTGAAGCGCCTGAAGACCGATGTGATCGATCTGTTCTACCAACATCGCGTCG
>JAYTQD010000727.1:0-2362 GCA_043746935.1 Acidobacteriaceae bacterium
CGCGGCCGACCCTCTCTCCGGCCCCGCTGCCAGCCTCAACGACGAAGAAAAGAAACTCGTCCTAGGCGGCGAAGCGACGATGTGGTCGGAGTATGTGTCGCCGGAGAATCTCGACTCCCGCGTCTGGCCCCGCACCGCCGCCATCGCCGAGCGTCTCTGGTCCCCCCAACAGATCACTGACACCAACTCCATGTACCGCCGCTTGCAAACCATCAGCACACAGATGGAGTGGCTGGGCCTCGCCCACAACTCCAGTTATATTCTTATGTTGGAACGTTTGGCGGGCGGCACGGATATAGAAGCCTTGCGCGTACTCGCTGACGTAGTCGAGCCTGTCAAGGAATACACCCGCGAACAAACCGCCCCCACCCCAGCCACCAGTCTCAGCCCCCTCAACCACCTGGTCGACGCCGTCCCTCCCGAGAGCGACGCCGCCCGCAATTTCACCACCCTGGTCAATGCCGTCCTCTCCTCACCTAAAAATTCCGCCACTCTAGCCCGTCTGCGCGCCAGCCTCACCCTCTGGCGCGACAACGATGCCAAACTCCAACCACTCCTGCAAAGCTCTTTCCTTCTAAAAGAAGACGCGCCCCTTTCCACGGCACTCTCCCAACTCGGCAGCGCAGGCCTACAGGCCCTGGACTTTCTGGAACGTAACGAACCCGCACCCGCCGACTGGAAGTCCGCCCAACTCGCCATCCTCGAAGACGCCAAGAAGCCCAAATCCGAGCTCCTCCTAATGGTCGCCCCCGCCGTCCAGCTCCTGGTAGCAGGCCGAACCTCCACTAACTAACAATTAAGTTGGTCATCCCAATAAGCTTGCCATCCCGATTAAGCTTGCCATCCCGATAAGCTTGTCATCCCGACCGAAGCAGTTGCTTCGCGAAGCGAAGCAACTGCGAAGTGGAGGGATCTGCTGTTGCTGGCCAATACGTGCTTTTAGCCCCAAGCTCAGGTTTTCAAGACTGAGGGATTTATGAACTCCTCCCCCCCCCCAAATATATTTCTCCTCCATGAGCCAATCCAATCCCAATTTCCGTTTGTCACAGTAGCACCGAACTTGTCTCCCCTCGGGCTAGGTTTTAGTGCCATGCACGCGATTCGCAAACTATTCCAAGGAGAACACTATGAAAAACCATACTCAATTGGCACGGACCTCAGTTCTAGCCGTGCTTTCGTTCGTCACCATCCTTGCACTCGCCGCCACCAGCTCCGCCACCGGCAACATCGTCAAATCCGACCTCACGGGAACCTGGCAGCTCGCTCTGCGCGGGACCACTGGCTGCGGCTTTTCCGCCATGCAAGCCAATGTCACGCTCAACGCTACCGGCACCGGCACCGCGACTCTCCAGACCCACGGTGCCTGCGGCGACTCTAGCCTTGCCGGCCAGACCTTCACCATCAACACTCTCGCCGCCAATGGACACGGCACAGCCAACCTAACCTGCGGCACCGGTTGCGGTTGGAACTTCACCATCCAAGTCTCGCCCGACCGTGCCAAAATCAACTTAGTCGATGTCTCCGCCGCCAATCCCAACAATTTCCTTGAGGGAGTAGCGATTCTAGCTTCCCCCGCTGGCGACATCGTCACCTCCGACCTCACTGGCTCTTGGCAGATGACCCTCTTGGGTCAGAGTGGCTGCGGCGTCGGTTCCACTCTGGTAACGTTCAGCCTGAATTCCAGCGGCGTCGCCACCAACGCCGCCGAAACCAGCCACAGCGCCGGTTGCCCGGACGGCACCAGCACCGGCAACACCTTCACCATTCAGTCCCTGAATGCCGACGGCAGCGGTACGGCCAACTTGTCCTGCGGAACCGGCTGCGGTTTCAATTTCAACATTCAGGTTTCCCCGGACCGTTCCACCTTCAGTGTGGTGGATGTCTCCGCCGCAAATCCCAATAACTTCCTCGCTGGCGTTGCCATCAATAACTCCACCGCCGGTAAAATCGTCAAAACCAATCTGACCGGTAAATGGCAAGTCGCTCTTTACGGTCAAGGTGGATGCGGCATCGCCTCTACCCTGGTCACGTTCACACCCAATGCCACCGGTGTTGCCACCAACGCCACCGAAACCAGCCACAGCACCGGTTGCGGTGACAGCACTAGCACCCTCAACAACTTCACGGTTCAGACCCTCAACGCAAACGGCAGCGGCACAGCTAACTTATCCTGCGGTACCGGCTGCGGCTTCAACTTCGCCATTCAGGCGTCTCCCGACCGTTCCACCTTCAACATGGTGGATGTTTCGCCCGCCAATCCGAATAACTTCCTGGCCGGAACGGCGATTCACCAGTAATTCTCAGCTAGTACCGTGACCGCATGATGTTTACAACCTTAATCGGGCAAGACCCACGTAGGGGC
>JAYTQD010000728.1:0-6269 GCA_043746935.1 Acidobacteriaceae bacterium
CCCCTATCCACACTCTGTGTCTCTGCCCCGCACTCACCAGATTCTGATCCAGCAACCCCAATAAATTTCCCAACCGCGTAAACCCCACCAGCACTTCCAGCTCCACCCCACTCCCGAGCAGCGCCCCACTCACCAACACCGGCGCCCGGACCCAGGTCCCCTCCTCCGCCCACCGATCGAGTACCTCATCGCGCTCATCGGAGACCCCATGCACCTGAGTGCGCACCCGCGTCTCATCGACCGCCACTTGATAAATGCGCGGCACCGCGACCCGCAACAACGCCGTCCCCGACACCATCCGTTCCTGCCACGTGACCCGCGACCAATCGATCTCGCGCACGACTTCCGCAAAATCTTCATCGCCGTGATGTTCAAAAAACAATTGCTCGAACACATCAAACGGACACGCCAGTCCAAAGGACTCGCACAGGTTCCAGTGCTCCTCCGCCGTGCCGTGATATTCTGGGAAAACTGCGCAAGACCGCCAACATGCCCTCCTCGCTCGGGCAGCCCCGGCCAGCCGGCGCTGGCTGGCTCAGTGCCAAGCCCATTGGCCCGCGGACTATTCTCGGAAAAGGTGGATAGAGGTCGAAACTCTTGCCCCTGGTCACGCGTGAACGATGCTTGTGGACATAAATTGCTCGAATAATGGCCGGAAATTAGCAGAATCGACAGCCTGCACCCCTTCTGGTAGCTCAAGCTCCATCGATCTTACCTCCCAGTATCCGCCTCTAAGAAGCGCGTGCTCCGCCTTATCACCGCCCGAAATAGATTACCGTCCCGATCATCTACGAACTCGATCGCTGGATACGCCTTCAAAGCTCGTAAGATTCCATTTCCGAGTCCGCGGTACGGGAGAACTTTCGTAGCGTACGAGGTGAGGATCGGATTTCGGATGTTCGAATTGCCGCTCCGAATGTTCGCTACCGTCAGATTATTTGGCAAATGGCCCGGGCTTATAATCTCAATGCGGTCATCAAATACGAAAATACGAATGGGTGCTGACACAAAATAGTCCCGATGAATTAGAGCATTCGCGAGAAGCTCCTCCAGCACGATCCTCGGAATTTCGAGCTCGCCGGTGGAATTAACGCCCCGGCCATGCTGTTCCCTTCGGAGATTCCGTAACACGAAGGCAAGCGCCCCTTCGAACTGCGTTGTAATGCGCCCGAAGATATCTTCGCTATCCAAGTAGGTCGTATCGTGAATATCATTACCCGGGTAACATACTGCCTTGACGTGAAACACCGGGAGCAAAGCGCGCGGCTCCTTCGCGAAAAGCAGAACGCCCGTCACTGTTAAAAGATCGTTGCTCAAAATCCGCATATTTGACAGCACTTGAGCGAGTGACAGATCCTGCTCATCCAAGGTCTGCTCGAAACGAAGTATGAAAAACTCCCGAAAGTAGTCAATATCTATGTCGGCAATAGATGTCCCAGGAACCGGCACGTCATCACCGTGGATCAGCTGCGAGCTTTGAAACATCCGCTGCATTTCTTCGCGCGCCGTCACCTTGCGCTTGTCGCTGCCGTTCTTAACCCATATCGCCCCGTTGTTGTCCATATACGGCTTACTAAGACCGTCCGGGACCGTAACAACAATCACCAGACCCGTGAACACGGCCACGTTTTCAGTTAGAGGATTGATCGGAGGACGGACCGCCGTTGAGGCGGCGTTTGCAATTAGCTGATTCAGTCGACGCACACCCGCCGCGTCGAGAGCTCGGATTGTTCCATCGTCAGCTACACCAATAAATATTTGTCCACCGCCTGCGTTCGCGAAAGCGACGATCTCCGCCGCTAGCGCGGTAGCGTTCGTAGCATCCTCCTTGAACTGGTGCCGGCTATCCTCCCCGTGGGCAACGATCTCTAGGAGTTCTGTCGTTTCCATATCTGGTAGATCTCCTTTCTTCGCTGGAATGCCTCGACCCCACCCTCCATGATGCTGACGATCGCCTCTTGAAGCTCCGGACTGTCGATGCTCCCAATTCTGGTATCAATTTCGTCGTCGCCGTACGCGCATGCAATTATCTGTTCGGCATCTCCCAACACAGGAATGTTTGGATTGTGCGTCGCGAAGATGAACTGTGTTGTCGGCTTTAGCCTTCGGACCAGCTTGATGACGTCCTCATAGATTGTCTGGTTGTCGAGATCGTCCTCTGGCTGATCGATAATTACGACGTCGTTGTCTCGTTGGCTTAGGACGAAAAGAATCAACGCCGATGCTCGCTGCCCCAGCGAATGGTTCTTTAGCTGTTTCCCATGATATTTGATCGTGTATCCATTCGGGACCTGCCATGTCAACAAAGCGCTCAGGTTCTGCTGGAAATATTCCTCGAATATCGCGACAGAGCCTCCCAACATGCCCTTTACTCTGTCAAGCTCTCGATACATGCCCGCGCCGTCCGAAAAGGATTGGACTAACTCGGCAAGAGTAGTCTCGCGAAGCTTGCTGCCTCGAAAGATGTCCTTCATGTACTTTAGGAATGCCGCTTTGTCACCCTTGTATTCGATTTCAATCTGCAGGGCGGTTTCTTGCTGATTGATCAGATCCAGCTGCTGCTTAATGATCCTAAATTCTTGATGCCACTGCTCATTTAGCGTTGTCAACGCGGACGACAGTTGCGTCATGAGCGCAAGTTGTTGTTCTTTCTCTTTGGCGATCGCCGTAAGAAATTGCGCCGCGCTTTCGATCGTCTTCCGTAGTTTTAGGAATTCGTTGGGATCAATTGCGGTGACCCCACTCGATTTCAGCTCCTCCGAAAGCTTTCGGGATATCTCGGCGAATTCTTCCTTCAAGGCGCTTTTTAGCGCGTCGAACGTTTTGTTCTTTTCCTTGAGTTCCTTGGAGGCAGTTTTAGCGAGCACGGCGACCGCGCCGATCTCCGCGAAGCCCTTGGCGATTCGGTCAAAGATCCGGAACACTTCCGCGAAGAACTCGGCGTTCTGTTTCGAATCATATTTTCGCCGAGTAGAAAATTCGTCGGCGTACCGGACGATGAACTCATCTAGGTCTTGAATGTACCCAGTGACAAATTCCCCCAAGTCCTTCACTGTTCGACCGTCGCGCTCGTATTCAACCTGTTTGCGAAGTTTTGCCTCGACGCCATGCGCCATGAAGAGCTTTAGCCGAAACTCCGCATCTTGCTTCTTAGCCTCATATTCCTTCTGCTTCTCTCCAACATCGGCGAGCTTTTGTAACCTACGGGTTATCTCCACCACCGATTGCCGCTGCTCTGTAATCGTATGGCGAACATCAGCGAGTTTTTCGCCCACCAGCTTCTCGACGAGGTCATTCTCGAAGCCCTGGCCGGTATTTGAGAGGTCTTTTTGACCAAAGTAGATCGGCTTGTGTAGTACGGTTTCGCGAATGTTTAGCCCCGGCTGCAAGGAGCCATTCACGTAGACATCCGGCTGCTCGCCGACAATGCGGCGAATCTCATACTCGTGGCCGTGGCGGTCCACGGCTGACAGCGTAATCTTGCCGCCGCTGCCCAGTGCATTCTTTACCGAGCCCTCTTTGTATTCGCGGTCCGCCGCGTTCTTGCCGAAGGAAATGTCCAGCGCATAGCGGATGGCTTCCAGAATTGTGGATTTACCACTTCCTCGGATTCCGATGAAAGTATTCAGCTCCGGTGATAGGTCAATAGTGCGGCCATCCAGCTTGTCGCCCTCGAACTTGACTCGCCTCACATAAGAGTTCTGTTGCTTCGGAATCGCTTCAGCAATTCGGTTCGCTTTGTCGAGAAGTGCGAATTTAACTGCCTCAAAAGTAAACGCGCCGATCTTAAGGTAGACGGGTTTCCCCTTGCCGATGTCTTCAAGCGATTTGCAATCACAGCCTTCCACTTCAGCGGGATACCAGTCCTGCAGCCAAGCTTTTGTCTGCACGCGCTTATCGTTGGTTCTGACTTTTTGGAAGCCTAGACACCGCGTGCGAAACAGATCCGATTTCCCTAGTTCGGAAATCCGTCCCCCGGAGAGACCGCCCCAGAGACCATTGGGGGCTTCCACGTGAGCGCAGATCAGGAAGTAGTCTCGGCGAAACTTGTCCAGTTCACGAATGGTTTCGTTGAGATCGTGATTGGACCGGCCATTTTCGTGCTCGAAATTCGACTGCCCCGCAAAGGTCAGGTTCAAGAAGCTTTTGACGTGGTCGGTATTCTCCTTGTTGGAGATCCAGTCGTTACTGAACACAACAAGCATATGAATGCCGTTGGAGCCGTCTTTGACTGACAGTTCGAGCCCAGGTAGAAGAAGGATGTCCTCCTTTCGTGCCGCCTTAGCCAAGGTCTTGAACTCATCCCGATCAAACTTGTTGTGGTTCGTCAAAACAGCGACGCGGATACCTGCCGTTTTTAGGGCAGCCACGTAGTCGGATGCGAAAGAATTGACGGCGCCAGAGTATGAGAATTCCTTGTCCGCGAACGAGTGCATGTGGAAGTCAGCACGAACCCACGCGGAGCCATGCTCAAACACCGCTTGACCAAAAGGTTGTTCCGTCATCACTTCCACCTTCCCCGGGCTGGCGTGCCAACGCCAGCGCTGGCGTCATGCTGTGCTATGCAACTCTTCCACAGCAGGGAACCATCTGCATTCGTGGTCCAGCAATTCGCAGTCCGGCATCGGGAAAGCGGGATTCGTAGCAGGTACGGTCTAGTCTCCATGTCAGTCTTTCCCGGGTCGTGCGGTGAGCGATGGACGTTGCTCGGCCGCGTACTTTTCTGCCGCGTCGCGCACTATCCAAGCGACGGATACCTTCTTTTGCCGAGCAAGCTCTTCGAGCGCTCTGTACAGGTCACGCGGAAACGTCACTGAAGCGCGGGTGGCGTCGGATGTTTTCATCGGGGTCGATCGGTTCTGTTTTGGTCGCATGGATTTCAGTTCCTCGACTCGAGGTGTGCACCACCTTACACCGACATGGTGCAGGTGCCAAGTGAGCACTGCAGTCAGCATGTTCGTGCTCGGTTAGTAGAAGCCGGGATCGGGTCAATGACTTTGGGTCAAGGACCGGTTCTTCCCTGGGCGTTCGCTGCCCTCGCCATGCCGCCGAGTCCGGCCAGCACGTGCTCCCCATACCGCATCGGCATCCGGTGCGACTTCCACCGACCCGCTTGCATCACCGACGCTAGGTCAATATTCAGCGCCAATAGATCCTGTGTCGCCCCGACCCGGATCGAGTGCCCACTGATCGCTCGGATGTCCTCGGGCGGCAGCTTGATATGCCTAGCGACGCTCTTGAAGATATTCCCCACCGCCGCCGGACTTAGCCGCGTCCCGATCCGATCTGGGATCGTCTTCAACTTCCGTTCCCTTCCCGGCCGCGGCCTTTGCTTGGGCGGGAGCCCCGTCCCGATCAATCGCCGGAACACGGCTCCCTTGGTGATCTGCGCCAGCTGGAGCCATTCCTTGAGATACCGCACCGTCGCCGGTGCCAGGTAGGCAGTGTGCCCCTCCCCCGCCTGGTCGGTCTTCGAGCGCCGGATCATCGCGCGGCCGGACCCGTCTTCGAGGAACCTAAAATCCCCGCGATTGAGCGCCACGAGTTCGCTGCGGCGGGCCATGGAGTCGTAGGCCACACAGAGTAGGGCTCGCTCGCGCGTCGCCGGTAAGCCCTCCCCGGCTGTCTCAATGAACTTCGCGATCTCCGCCCACCCGAGCGCCCTCGCCTGGCGCTGGCGACTCGACACCTCGTTGGTCAGGCCCTTGAGCGCATGCCGAACCGCTTCCTCGATGCAGGGATTCGGGAACTTCGCCACCCGATGGGCCAGGGCGATAGTTGTCAGATAGCGCCGAATCGTTGCCGGTTTCTTACCCGCCTGGCCGCATGCCTCGACGAACGCCGCGACGGTCGTTGGCGCTGCCGGCACCGTGCCGTGGCCCTGCTCCCCACAGAACGCCTCATACGCCTGCCAATCCGATCGCCAGGCGCGCTGCGTGTTGCCCGGGTACACCCGCTGGGCACTGGCCCACCAGTCCCGGACAGCGATGGCTAATGCGGATTCTGGCGCCAGTGCCCGCACCCAGGGAGCCGCCTGAAAGACCGTGTTTTTTGCCGGATTCACACAGGCAGCTTACCACATACTAGTGATAGGTGTCCTTATCGTGTGTCATATATGGCATGGACGATACATTACGATACTGCTAATGTTCTCAGATGGAGGAGTCCCCCGCCTACGGGTCAACCCGAGAAAGAAGCGCCAACGTCTCCTACGCCGACGTCGAGCGGGCCGCGCTCGACATCCTCGCCACCGAGCGCCGCCCGTCCGT
>JAYTQD010000729.1:0-2354 GCA_043746935.1 Acidobacteriaceae bacterium
TGACGGAGTTGGAAAAGCTCAGCGGTACTCGTTATGACGGGATGCTGGTGCGATTGTTGGTGCGGCAGCTGCGAGCGGAAAAAACGACTTGGGCTTAGGCCGCTGAGCGTAATCGAAGGGGCGGGATACGATGCCGCCGGCGCAACTTCTCAAGCGCCACTTGGTGCCACCCGCCGTAGTCCAAAGCGAATGGTGCAAGCACCATCGTCGCCCACCCTTTCGCACAGAACGCGAAGGGATGGGGCACCCCTTGTCCGGATTGGGAGAGGGAGATCAAAAGCCTGGGCCAGCCCCCCTACGGTTAGCGCTTTGCGGTCGGCTCCCTCTTTTCAAAGAGTGACGGACCAGTGTCTCACTTGCAACTTTCCCGGCCAAGCGGTGAAACTAGTGGCATGAGCATTTCTATCTCCCTGCAAAATCGTGTTGCCCTAGTCACCGGAGGTTCGCGCGGAATCGGCGCGGCCACAGTCCGTCTTTTAGCTCAGACGGGCGCGAAAGTTGTGTTCAATTATCAGAAAGCCCGCGAACAAGCGGAAGCGCTTGTGCGGGAATGCGGAGCAGAGCGCTGCCATGCGGTCGCCTGCGATTTGACGGGGACGGAAAGCTCCAGCGCTCTGGTCGATGCATCCGTGCAACGCTTTGGACGCCTGGATATTTTGGTGGTGAATCACGGCGTCTGGCCCGAGAACGATATCGGCATCGACAAGATGCCGGACGCGCAATGGCGCAATACGCTGGCCATCAACCTAGATTCCGTCTTCGCGCTAGCCAAACACACGGTGGCGCAGATGAAAAAGCAGCCGCGCCAGGAAGTGAAAGGGCAAAGCACGGCCGCCGGGCATATCGTGCTGGTCAGTTCAACTTCCGGCCAGCGCGGCGAGGCGTTCCACGTGGACTACTCCGCCAGCAAGGGTGCTTTGATCAGCATGACGAAGAGCCTCTCCAGCGAACTGATTCGGCAGGGGATTTACGTCAATTGTGTGGCCCCGGGATGGGTGGACACAGATATGTCCGCTGGAGCTTTGGCCGATCCGAAGACTTCTGCCGCCGTATTGGGTACGATCCCCATGGGCCGCGTGGGCACTCCCGCTGAGATTGCCGGGCCTATCGTCTTTCTTTGCACGGAGATGGCGGGATTTATCTCGGGCGAGATTTTCAACGTAAACGGTGGTGCTGTTCTGGTTGGGTAGAATTTCGCGCCAAACAGGCCATCTAGCTAGCATAGGCTAGCTAGATGGTCGTCCCAAAGGGTCTACAGGCAGCCTCAACGCTCCATGCTGCGTCTAAGTACATGAAATCTATGAAATTAGCCTTCTCAATTCTGCTGTTGTCCGTTGTAGCCGGAGCTCAGTCAGCCCAGACTCCGGCAGTTGCTGCCACGCCCTCCGTCACGCCGGCCACTCAGCCTTCCGAGGACGAAGGCACGCGGAAAGCCCGAGCTCTGCTGGACAAGGCCATTGAAGCACTCGGCGGTTCGGCCTACACCTCGTACACGACCCGCAGCGAGGAAGGCCGCACCTACAGCCTTTACCACAGCCAGACGCGCGGTCCCGGTGTACTTTACCGCCGCTTCTACCGCTATGCGGACAAAGACCGTGTGGAGGTGGCACTCGAACGCGGCATGGGCGTTTACGACATCATTCCCTTTCCCATCCCAGTGCCGGAGGGAAAAGCCAACAAAAAGACCGATGTCGCAATGATCCACAACGGGGACAAAGGATACGAGGTCAGCTACAAGGGGATAGAGCTGGAGGAGGCGAAGGACACGCGAGACTACGTGCGCCGCCGGGATCGCTCCATGGAATGGGTGGTGCGTAAGTGGATTCACGAGCCGGGCGTGGCGTTTTTTTACGATGGCACAGCTCTGGGCAACGCGAATTTGGCGGAGAAGGTGACGATTACAAATGGCCGCAACGAATCCGTGACGCTTTTTCTAGATACCGTGACGCATTTGCCGGTGAAGAAGTCTTACACGTGGCGTGACGCTGCCGACAAGGGCCAGAATCTGGAAGAGGAACTTTACGACAACTACAAGCTCATCCAGGGGATCATGACGCCTTACACCCAGTCCCGGTATTACAACGGGGATCTGGTTTCGGAGAGATTCCTGAGTAAGGTACGCTACAACGACGAGCTGGCGGACTCTCTGTTTGAAGCCAACGAACGACCCTCAAAAGACTGATAATAAAATAGTTACTGCACACTAGACACTGCACAGTCCCTCCCGCCTTGCCACAATATGTGGCTAAATTACCACACACTGAATTGCTCCGCTGCTAGTACCCTTGGCGAACGGTTGGTTCCCGTTCCCGTCTGCTTGGAATACGAACAGACAATTCGCGGCGCCGTGGAAT
>JAYTQD010000730.1:0-6248 GCA_043746935.1 Acidobacteriaceae bacterium
TCCACATCGGCCCCGGCATCGACTACATCGAGCGCGCCTACGACGAATCCAAATACGGAAATTTCTCCAAGCAACCCTATCTCGATATCACCATCCCCACCATCACCGACCCATCGCTCGCCCCAGACGGCAAACACGTCATGTCCATCTACATGCAGTACGCCCCCTACAAGCTCAAAGGCGAAACCTGGGACACCCAACGCGTAGCCCTAGCCGACACAGTCGTCAAAACGCTAGCCCAATACGCCCCCACGCTACCGTCGCAAATTCTGACCCACCAAATCATCACCCCGCAAGACCTCGAAGACACCTACGGCCTAACCGGCGGCCACATCTTCCACGGAGAACTCTCGCTCGACCAGTTCTTCACCATGCGCCCGCTGCTCAACTGGGGACGCTACCGGACACCGCTCAAAAATCTCTACCTATGCGGCTCCGGCACCCACCCCGGCGACGGCCTAACCGGCGGCTCCGGCGTCAACGCCTCCAGAGAAATATTGAAAGACCTGAAGAAGTAACGCTCACGTAGGGACGGCCGCCCCCGGCCGTCCAAGTCGCGCCAGCGACAGGGGCAGAATCTTAACCCGACACCGCATCTTCCGCGTAGAGCGGACACCCCCTGTCCGCTGCCTTTGGGTTCAATGCACGAAAATATTACGAACTATCGCGAAACAAACAACCTGAGAAAATCAGCGGCAGAATGAATGGGCACACCGTTGTACGTAATCATGTCCAGCAAATCGCGATCTCCGGAAACAATGCAATCTGCTTTTCCGGCAACGGCAAGAGCAAGAAACTTATCGTCTTTTGGGTCGCGGCAAGCGATCACCTGTTCCGTAACAACAACGGTCTCCGAGATCCCCGCGTACCATTCCACGTAGTCAATCGCACTGTTTTGCGAAACATATTGGCGAAATTTGTCGCGGCTCAACACGGCGAAGAGTTCCCCAATCGTATCCTCGGAAACCAGCGTCACACCATTTGCGGCGAGGTAATCGAACAGGGTGGCAAAATATTCACTGGGTCGGATGGCAAAGCTGACAAGAATATTGGTGTCGACAACAACCCGCATCACTGACCGTTCTTTACGGATTCATCTTTCACTGAATCGTCCTTCAAAGACGCTATCAGCTCGTCGTGTCGCGGCTCAGTCATGCCACGCGCCGCTGCTTCGCTCTGTAATTTTCTCGCGATGATGGACAGACTGGGACGGCCCACCATCAGGCGAACCACGGCATCCTCCGGCATCTTCGCCAGCGCTGCTTTAATTTCCTTCGCTGTTCCTTCGATCACTCTAGGTTGCGTCGCCATCGTCTTTGCACCTCGTCCTGTGTCGCCTGTTTCCTAGTCGAAAGATACACCCGCCCTCGCAAAAAACCAAGCTCGTCCTCTCCGCAACCTGTATTGATGCAGCTCCGGCACCCACCCAGGCGACGGCCTAACCGGCGGCTCCGGCGTCAACGCCTCTAAAGAAATCTTGAAAGACCTGAAAAAGTAATCTCAAGAAATAACTCAACAACCGGATTGTCATCCCGACCGGAGCAGATGCTTCGCGAAGCGAAGCATCTGCGGAGTGGAGGGACCTGCTTTGCGCTTTCGGGTGGAGCAGCGCTTCAGCGCTGCATTCAGGAATTGGAAAAACAGCGACTTCAGTCGCGGAAGTAAAGTGTCGTATCAGGGCATGTCTTCAGACATGCCGCAACAGCTCCCCTAAAGACACGCCTTCAGGCGCTGCGGAAGATGTAGGGCGGACACTCTGTCCGCTGCCTTTGGGGTTGATGAGCAGAATTCGTTTCAATTCTTAAAAAGATACCTCATTCAAGCCTTCCTTCGGCTTAAGTGGGCAGCCGTGATCGTCCAGGTCGATGGACCGGAACAAGCTATAATGCCCCATTCCAGGAATTGGGAAGCAGCTATGATTGATGTTGCCTGTTCAAATTCACAATGCGACGCCGTATATCACACCTTAGAAGCGAATGTCGGAAAGCACATTCTGTGTACGAAGTGCGGATACAGGATTACGATAGTTCTTGCGGTCACACATCCATCGCCCTCTGCTCCTGCTGTGAACCGCCGAGCAACCCCCTCAGCCGTCAAGGGGCGAGGCTTCTACAAGTTCGCAATCGTTGGGGCTATCGGAGTGGTACTAATCGCCTTCTTGGTTCTGCGACATCCCGATACCGCGAACAAAACTGCGACGGCAAACACAGAAAATGCTGAGAAATGGAAGGTGGTTGGGGAAGAATCGTCCCCAGCACCTGGACCGCCGAAAGACGAAAGCACTCAACCTGCCGAACCAAGGCCTACTGAATACAACTCCCTTCCGACTGGCACGCGCATCGAAGAAGACTCCGGCACGCGTGGTCACGGTACGCTAACAGTGGAGAATGGAACAACTGAAGACGCGGTTGTCAGCCTATCCGAGACCACGAGCGGCCAGACGGTGCGGTGGTTTTTCGTGAAAGCGCATAGTTCCGCCCATCTCTCACACATACCGCAAGGCTCCTACAGCCTGACATACACTACCGGACTAAACTGGGTCGAGTCGGACGATGCCTTTAGCTGGCAGCCGACTTACCACGCATTTGAGCGGACCCTCGATTACACTGAGCAACGCGACTCAGAAAGAGTCCAATACCACGCCCTCAGTGTAACCTTGCACTCTGTCTTATTCGGCAACGTGCGAACGCGAACAATCACGCGAGAAGAATTTCTCAAAGGTCACCGTCATGTTGCCTTGGAGCAAGCGAACTAACATGTCGCGCGACGACTTCACTCTGAAGACGAAAGATGTTCTGGCGCATCGTGTTGGAATGCGTTGCTCAAATCCGTGGACTATCCCACCAAGGAGAGCGAAATGCGCGACGATTTTTCGGAGGAAGTGAAGCGGACTTTGGCTTTGCGGGTGGGAAATGTCTGTTCAAGTCCCGAATGTAACGCATCGACGAGTGGACCGCAGGACGATCCTACTAAGGCTCTAAATGTTGGAGTTGCCGCACATATCACTGGTGCAGCGCCTGGTGGCCCACGATACAACTCTTTACTCTCATCAGAAGAGCGCCGCCATCCGGACAACGGAATTTGGCTTTGCCAGGTCCATGCAAAGCTTGTCGACAACGACCCCTCACAATTCCCCGAAAATCTCATTCGAGCTTGGAAGACGGATGCTGAGCATAAAGCTAAGAGCTCTATCGGGAAAACGGCACAAACGGTCCCAGAGTCCGCATCACAACGAAAAGTTCGTGCGATTCTCCCTTGGAAAGGGAAGTACGTTACTCTCACGCACATGAGGACAGGGAAAGCCCGTTCGCTGATGGGATCAGAAGGGGCAGTTCAGAGGTTAAAATTCTGGACTGCACAGAATTCTATGTGACTATCGGTGGAGATGGCTGGCCAAGATCAAGGTCAATCTCGCTGACGAACATCGATATCGCTTCCGACGATGCCCAAAACCGCTTGAAGCTTCAGGTACGCTAATTACTAACGGAATCTGGCTAGTGGCCGGGTGCGGGTGGCCAACCCTTCTTAAGTCCTGCCGGGTGCCCCACCCTTGGCTTTTTCAAGGGTGGGTGGCGATGATGCCGACATCACGAGTCATGAAAACGCGTCCCCGATACCCTACGTCAATTGCTCCCACCCCACGTTAAGCGCAGCCCCCAACTTCTTCCACGTCCCAACCGACCCGGTCCTCCGCTTGCTCTCAATCGCCGCAATCAGCGCGCGAGATACCTTCGATGCCTTCGCCAACTGTTCCTGAGTCAACTTCCGGTACTCCCGCCAAATACGGAGCGCGGCTTCTCCGCTCAGTCTGCGCTCGGTCATCTCCAGCGGTATGAGTTCGTCCTCGCCATCCTCCAGACGCGCTTTCGCCGCATCGTACGCCTTCACGTCGAGGAGCATTTCCGCGTCGTCCATCAGCTTCTGGAGATGTTCCATAGGAATCACCGCGAATTCCTTGCCTCTGCGAGTAATCGTTTCGATGCGCATCAGTAAATTCCCCTCTGGCTCCTACTTCTAAAGCCAA
Source organism: Acidobacteriaceae bacterium (assembly GCA_043746935.1). Classification (GTDB taxonomy): domain Bacteria; phylum Acidobacteriota; class Terriglobia; order Terriglobales; family Acidobacteriaceae; genus JANXUC01. The sequence goes on from JAYTQD010000730.1 coordinate 4,025, forward strand.
ACGGCCGTCGTGCAACTCGCGCTGCCCTAACTCGCGCCGCCCGACGACGCCGCGCGTTTGCGCTTCACCCGCGCCCGATACTCACGCTCAACGCCGACCGCGCTGAGAATGCTGTCGAGCGTGGCCAAGGTCGGGTTCCCCCGAGGAGACAGTGTCCGATAAAGCGTCTCGCGGTTGACCCCCGCTGCCGCCGCGACTTTGCTGATCTTGTGGGCCTCGGCGACATCGCGCAGCGCCAGCAGAAAGACCTCGGCGGATTCGTTCTTCGTCGCATTCAGATAGGCCGCGGCGTGGTTCGGATCTTTGAGCCGCTCGTTCAGTCCCGTTGTGTATGGCCGTGATCGTGGCATGGTCTATCCCCTCGCCTTGTAGTCTTTCCAAAATTGCTTGGCAGCCTTGATATCCCGCTCTTGCGTTCTCTTGCTGCCCGCGCAGAGAATTAGCGAGTTTTTCCCATCATCTGCCAGATAAACCCGGTAGCCGGGGCCGGTATCAATTTTCAATTCGATCAGGCCATCCCCAACATCGCGATACTTGCTCCCGAGCGATCCCCCTCCGCAAGAGAGTCAAGCGGGCATCAATCGCTGCCCGCCCAAGGACATCGCGCAAATTGCGCATCCAGTCGTCAAAAGGCGCATGACCGGATGCGGTCTCGTAAACCTCAACGTTTCTAGGCTGCACTTGCACTCGACTCGTATCCCCGCGAGTTCGTAGCTTATAAGCTACATTAAGTTAACATAGAATCGAACTGAACACAATCCTGTTCTCCATATGGTCTTCATGAAAAACAACGCCGTCCTCCTAATCTCCTGCCCCGACCAGAAAGGTCTCGTTGCCACTGTCTGCGATTTCATCTTTCGGCATGACGGCAACATCGTCCACACCGACGAGCATACCGACGACGAGCTCGACCGCTTCCTCATGCGGGTCGAGTGGAATCTCGAGGGTTTTGCTTTAACGCTGTCTAAGTTTCCCGAGGCCTTTGCCCCCATCGCCAATCGTTTCAACATGGTATGGCGCGTAGCCAATGTCGCCGAGCGCCCGCTCATGGCAATTTTCGTTTCCAAATACGACCACTGCCTCAACGACCTGCTCTACCGCCAGCAAAGCGGAGAACTCGCCTGCGACATTCCGCTCATCATCAGTAACCACCCGGATTGTCAACGACTTGCAGACTTTTACAAAGTCCCCTTCGTCGTCATCCCCGTCAGCAAAAACGACAAACCCCAAGCCGAGGCGGAACAGCTACGCCTCTTGCGCGAGCATCGTATCGACTTGATCGTGCTGGCGCGCTACATGCAGGTGCTCAGCTCCGACTTCATCCGCCAATACCCCAATCGAATCATCAACATCCACCACTCCTTCCTCCCCGCCTTCGTTGGCGCCAAACCTTACCACCAAGCCTTCGAGCGCGGCGTGAAATTAATCGGCGCGACCAGCCACTACGTCACCGAAGTCCTGGACGATGGCCCCATCATCGAGCAAGACGTCGCCCGCATCTCGCACCGGGACGCCTTGGACGACTTGTTGCAGAAAGGCCGCGACCTGGAAAAAGTTGTGCTTTCGCGCGGTGTCCGCTGGCACTTGGAGAATCGCGTGCTTCTCTATGGAAACAAAACAGTTATCTTCACTTAGACATTCAGACCAGTTTTCCAGATCAGATTCCCCGTCAAAATTTCCAAAAAAATAGTTTGACTTAAGAACGTTCCGCTCTGAGAATTGTTCTAGGCAGTTGTTCCGCGCAGCCGCCTCAATGGGCCCCTCAACTCTCACGTATTCCCCCTGGAGGTGGCGCTTTGGGCAATTTCTTCACCGACATCCTTGCGCAAGACCCGCGCTTTCATTCCCGCAAGCCCATCCGCGACTTGGACTTGCTGGAGCCGGTCACCCGCGCGCTGGTGCAGCAAGTTCTACAGGAAGCCGCATCGCTGGGCATTGCCCTCATGGTGTTCGAGACCTACCGCAGCCAGGACCGGCAGCTCGATTTATTCGACCAAGGCAAATCGCAGTTGCATACGGTGGGTGTCCACCACTACGGATTGGCCTGCGACTTGGTGAGAGACGTTGCGGGTAAACCATCTTGGAACGGGGATTTTTCGTTCCTGAGAGTCATCGCCCGACGGCACAGGTTGATTTGGGGAGGGGATTGGGGGACGCCGTGCCAGCCGCACAAACTCTACGATGCCGTGCATGTGCAACGTTGCAGCGTGGCGCGACAGGCGGC
>JAYTQD010000731.1:0-15931 GCA_043746935.1 Acidobacteriaceae bacterium
GTCTTCGTACAATGTTCCATTGCAACAACAACCCGCCGCGCCCCCGCCACCAAATCCATCGCCCCGCCCATCCCCTTCACCATCTTCCCCGGAATCATCCAATTCGCCAGATTCCCTGTCGCATCCACTTCCATCGCCCCCAGCACGCTCAAATCCACATGCCCGCCGCGAATCATGGCGAACGAATCCGCGCTGGAGAAGTACGCCGTCCCCGGCAGCTCCGTCACCGTCTCTTTCCCCGCATTAATCAAATCCGCGTCCTCAGTCCCTGCCACCGGATACGGCCCAATCCCCAGCATCCCATTCTCGCTCTGCAAAATCACATCCATCCCCGCCGGCACATAATTCGCCACCAAGGTTGGCATCCCAATCCCCAAATTCACATAGAACCCATCGCGCAATTCCCGCGCGATCCGCTTCACTATTAGTTCTCTTTTCAGAATTTCATCTTCCGCCATAATCAAACTCCCTCTTGCTGGGTGCCCCGTCCTTGTCGCGTTCCTCAGCGACAGAGCCTGCCCTGAGCGAAGTCGAAGGGGCGGGGATTTTGACTCAAGCCGACAGCCAATATCTACTTCTTCCTTACCGTCCGCTTCTCAATCCGCTTCTCGAACACTTCCCCCTGAAATATCCTCTTCACATAAACGCTCGGCGTATGCACCATATCGGGATCGAGCTCTCCCACTCCCACCATATGTTCCACTTCCGCAATCGTAACTTTAGCTGCCGTAGCCATCATCGGACTAAAATTCCGCGCCGTCTTCCGGTACACCAAATTCCCCCACGCATCGCCCTTCCAAGCCCGCACAAACGCAAAATCCGCCTGCAACGCCATCTCCATCAAACAAGCCCGCCCAGCAAACTCCCGCACTTCCTTCCCTACACTCACCAACGTTCCCACGCCAGTAGGAGTAAAAAACGCCGGGATCCCCGCCCCGCCCGCGCGAATCCGTTCCGAAAACGTACCCTGCGGAACCAAATCCAACTCTAGCCGCCCCTTCAGCACCATCTCTTCCAGTAATTTGTTCTCACCCACATACGTCCCAATATGCCGTGAAATCTGCCCATTCGCCAGCAAAAGTCCCATTCCAAATCCATCCACGCCCACATTGTTGCTAATCGTTGTAAGGTTTCGCGTTCCCTTCCGCACCAGCGCCCGAATCAAATTCTCCGGAATCCCGCACAATCCAAAGCCCCCAAACATAATGGAAGCCCCATCGAACACATCCCGGATCGCCTCATCCGCATTCGCCACAATCTTGTTCATAGCCCCTTCTTCAACCGGTGCGCCGTCTCAAATTCCGCCGCCAGCTCCCGCGTCTCCAAATTCTCCCGGATATGCGCCAATCTCTGTTCCATTTGCAAAAGAGCATGTCCCAAATGCTTCTTGTTCGTCAAAGCAATATCCCGCCACATCGAATAAGGACTCCCGGAAATCCGCGTCATCTCCCGCAACGCCCGCCCTCCAGCTTCCAGCAATGGCAGCTCCGAACCAAACTCTTCCACCAAAGCCGCCGCCAGCGCCGTCGAAATCATCTGCGGCAAATGCGAAATCCACGCGCACAAACGATCATGCTGCTGCGCATCCATCGCTGCCACCCGCGCTCCCATCTTCTCAATCCACCGCACCCACTCCCCGCACCGCCCCGCGGCAATGTTCTGACCGAGGAACGGAGTGATCAACCACGCCGCATCCTCAAACAGCCGCGCATCCGCTCCTTCAATCCCGGCAGTTTCCTTCCCCGCCATCGGATGCCCCGCCAAAAATCGCTTCCCCGCATTCTTCCCAAACACCGCCCCGGCCCTCTTCACTACCGCCGCCTTCGTGCTCCCAACATCCGTCAGCAGGCACGTCGCTCCCAGACCAGGCCCCACTACCCGTACCAAATCCAGAATAGCTCCCACCGGCGCCGCCAACACCACCACATCGCTCCCCATCACAGCATCCTGCGGACTCGCCACTCCCACATCAATCGCGCCCATCTTCCGCGCCCGCTGCAACACCGGAGCCGTATCGCAACCCACAATCCGCCCGCCAAACCCCTGCTTCCGCAAGGCCAAGGCCAGCGATCCGCCAATCAAGCCCGTTCCAATAATGGTAACTTGCCGGATCACATCGTCCTTCCCACCACCGGCGCAATCGCTTTCAAATCCTTCATCAAATCCTCAAACTGCTTCGGAAACAGCGACTGCGCCCCGTCCGACAAAGCATGTTCCGGATCCTGATGCACTTCAATCAGCAAGGCATCCGCCCCCGCCGCCACCGCCGCCCGCGCCATCGGAGGCACCGTGTCCCGCCGCCCCGTCCCGTGCGAAGGGTCCCCCGTCATCGGCAGATGCGACAGCTTCTTAATCACCGGTATCGCCGAAATATCCATCGTGTTCCGAGTATAGGTCTCAAACGTCCGTATCCCGCGCTCGCACAAAATCACGTCGTAATTCCCTCCGGCCATAATGTACTCCGCCGAAAGCAACAGCTCTTCCAATGTCGCCGCAATCCCGCGTTTCAAAAGTATCGGCTTCCGAATCTTCCCCAACTCGCGCAGCAAATTAAAGTTCTGCATGTTGCGCGCCCCCACCTGCAAAATATCCACGTACGTCATCATCAACGGAATCTGCGAAATCTCCATCACCTCGCTAATCACCAGCAGGCCAAATTTATCCCCGGCCTCCCGCATGATTTTGAGACCCTCCTCGCCCATCCCCTGAAACGAATACGGCGACGACCTTGGCTTGAAAGCCCCGCCCCGCACGCCTTTCGCCCCAGCCTTCCCCACCATCTCCGCCACTTGCAGAAATTGCTCGCGCCCTTCCACCGAGCACGGCCCCGCCATCACGACGATTTCCTTGCCACCAATTTTCACCCCATGCGGCAAATCGATAATCGTTCCTTCCGGACGAAATGACCGCCCCGCTAACTTATACGGCGCGCTCACCCGATACACTTCCTGCACTCCGGGCAGCACTTCCAGGTCGCGTATTTCAAAATCACGCCGCGCCCCCACCGCCGCCAGTATCGTCTGCCGCACCCCGGTCGTCCGGTGTACCGCAAACCCCATCTTCACCAGATGCTCCACCACATGCTGTATCTGGTCGTCCTTCGCTCCATCCTGCATCGCAACAATCATGACCGTTCCCCTATCCTCAAAATCGTTATCTCAAAGTCTCGCTCTCGCGAACCTAGCGCTCACCGCTACCTGAAATACTCACAGAACTTGTCATCCCGACCAACGGGAGGGATCTGCTCCTGCTCTGGTAAGAAAAACCCTACTTCTCGTCTTCCGGCGCAATCTCTTCCTGTTGAATCTTCCTCATCATGTCCATAATTCTTTCAAATATGGAAATCAAATCGTGATCCGACAACGGCCCCTTATTCGCCTTCTTCACATTTGCCAGCACCGCCTTCTCCCGCGCTGGCTCATAAATCGGCATCCCCGCCTCGCGCTTCAGCCGCCCTATTTCATGCGCCACCGACGCCCGCTGGTTGATCAAATCCACCACCTGACGGTCCAACATATCCACTGCCTGCCGCCACTCCGCTATGTCCATGGACGAACCTCAAATTGAAATTTGTAACATTTCACAAGTCTTGTATTCACCCGCACTCACGTGGGGACGACCGCCCTCGGACGTCCGGCAAGCAAATCCTATCTCCTCAAACTCCGCACCAACTCCCCCACAGCATCCGCTTCCCCGCCGCGGTTGCGTTCAATCGCCTCCACCACCGCACTCCCCACCACTACCGCGTCCGCAAACTTTCCCACCAATGCAAACTGTTCCGCCGATGAAATGCCAAATCCCACCGCCACCGGCAACTTCGTATGCCGCCGAATCCTCGCCACCAAATCCTTCGCCTCAGGAGGAAACTCACTCCGCGCCCCGGTAATTCCCGTCCGCGCCACCGCATACACAAATCCCGCGCTCGCCCGCGCAATACTTTTCAACCGCGCTTCCGGACTCGTTGGTGCAGCCAAAAATACCGGAGCCAACTCATTCTTCCGCATCTCAGCGAGATATTCCCCTGCCTCTTCCACCGGCAAATCCGTCACCAGCGCCCCATCCAGCCCGGCGTCCTTCGCCGCTGCGCAAAACTCCACCAGCCCCATCCGCAGAATTGGATTCAAATAAGAGAATACAATCAACCCCGCCTCAGGTCGCAGCCGCCGCACCTCTCTCGCCAGTTGCAGCACATCCCCCAGCGTTGTTCCATTCTTCAAAGCCCGTTCGCTCGCTCTCTGAATCACCGGCCCATCCGCCACCGGATCGCTAAACGGCACCCCCAGCTCAATCACGTCCGCCCCAGCGTCAATCGCGTCCAGCACCACGTCGCGCGTCACCGCCATCGACGGATCTCCGCACGTCACATACACCACCAACCCAGGCCGCCTTGCAAACCGCAATCTCATTCTCTCCAAACTTCCTCTCTCCAAACTTCAACGAACCGGGTGCCCCGTCCTTGTCGCGTCAGCGACAGAGCCTGCCCTGAGCGAAGTCGAAGGGGCGGGGATTTACCCCAACTTCAAATTCTCCCGCAAAATCCCAATATCCTTATCCCCGCGCCCTGACACATTCACCACCACCACCTGCGACTTCTTCATCTTAGGTGCCCGCTTCACCACCTCCGCCACCGCATGCGCTGATTCCAAAGCCGGAATAATCCCCTCCGTCCGCGCCAAAAGCGTCAACGCCGACAACGCCTCCGCATCCGAAGCCGCCACATACTCCGCCCTACCCGTATCCCGCATCCAGGCATGTTCCGGACCAATCGAAGGATAATCCAGCCCCGCCGAAACCGAGTGCGTCATCGCAATCTGCCCGCTCTCATCTTGCAACACATAAGAAAAGGTCCCTTGCAGCACCCCAGTTGTCCCCTGAAAGAACCGCGCCGCATGATCCCCCAGCCCGCGCCCTCTTCCCCCAGCCTCCACGCCAATCAATTTCACTTTCTTATCCGGCACAAACGCATGAAAAATCCCAATCGCGTTCGACCCCCCACCCACGCACGCCACAATCGCGTCCGGCAACCTCCCTTCCATTTTCAGAATCTGCCGCTTCGCCTCCAATCCAATCACCCGATGAAAATCCCTCACCATCGTTGGATAAGGATGCGCCCCCAGCACACTCCCCAGCAGATAATGCGTAGTCCTAACATTCGTAACCCAGTCCCGCATGGCCTCGTTAATCGCGTCCTTCAAGGTCTTCTGCCCGGACTCAACCCCGCGCACTTCCGCGCCTAGCAATCGCATCCGAAAGACGTTTAATTCTTGCCGCCGCATGTCTTCCGTACCCATATACACCACGCACTCCAGCCCAAACAGCGCGCACACAGTAGCCGTAGCCACCCCATGCTGCCCAGCTCCGGTCTCCGCAATAATGCGCTTCTTGCCCATCCGCCGCGCCAAAAGCGCCTGTCCCAAACAGTTATTAATCTTGTGCGCCCCGGTATGCAGCAGGTCCTCGCGCTTCAAATAAATCTTCGCCCCACCCAACTGCTCCGTCAGCCTCTTCGCAAATGTCAACGCCGTAGGCCGACCAGCAAACTCCCGCAATAACCGGACGAGCTCCTGCTGAAACTTCCGGTCCTTCTTCGCCACCGCATACGCCAGTTCCAATTCCTGCAACGCCGCCATCAGGGTTTCAGGCACATACCGCCCCCCATACACCCCAAACCGCCCGGCCACCGCCCGCGCAGCCTGTGTGACCTGTGCGGTCTTCGTGGGGACGGCCGCCCCCGGCCGTCCACGGAGCGCAGCTCCGTTGCCTTCAGCCGGGTGCCCCGTCCTTGTCGCGCCAGCGACAGGGCGGGTCTTGAAGCCTTTCCGTTTTCCAACCTTCTTCTTCACCATCATCACCCTCGATATTCTCATCACTTAAAATTTCGGGTGCCCCACTCAAGCCCTCTTTTGGCTTGAGTGGGCTAGTTAGCAAATACACCCTCACGGCGATCTTCAGCCCTGCGGATTCGCTTTTGGGGCTTCAGCCCTGCGATTACCCTTGCACAACGGCTTTAGCCGCTGAGGTAAGGGGGAAACCAGCTCAGCCCGCCCCTCTCACCGCCGCCACAAACGCCCTCACCTTCCCCGCATCCTTTCGACCAGACTCGCGTTCCACTCCAGAAACAACATCCACACCCCAGGGCTTCAGCACCGCCAGCATCTCCGCCACATTCTCCGGAGTCAATCCACCCGCCACCACCACCGGAAATTCCCGGCCCAAAGCTGCAATCCCGTCCCTAGCCTCAGCCCAATCAAACGCCTTCCCCGTCCCGCCACGCTGCTGCGCCGTACTCGAATCCACCAAAATAGCGTTTGGAGTCTTCGGGAATTTCACAATCCAGCCATCCCCTGCCACCACTCTCGCTGGTATCGCCAGATACACCTTGCGCTTCGAAACAGGCCACGCTCCTCGATACTCTTCTCCATGCAACTGCACCGCCGATAACCCAACCATCTCAGCAATCTCTTCCATCCGCTCGCCACTCTCATTCACAAACACACCCACCGTCTCAATACCAGCAGGCAGTTCCCGCACAATCCCCCGTGCCACCTCCGCCGTCACGCACCGCGGACTCTTCTCATAAAACACAAACCCCAATGCATCCGCCCCAGCCTCCACCGCCACCAGCGCATCTTCCAAAGAGGTAGTCCCGCAAATCTTGATCCAAGTCATAATTCTCTCGACCTGCAATACCTAAATTTCGACTGTCATCCTGAGCGTAGCGAAGGACCCCCACACCCTCAATTCCGCCACACTCTCTCTCAAGCTTTCTTACTGTACTGTTAGAGCCGGGTGCCCCATTCAAGCCTTCTTTTGGCTTGAGTGGGGCTTGACGAACAGCCGTGTGCCCCATCTTTTTTTTCGCGTTCTTTGCGATAAAAGGGTGGAAGTCCGAAACCTCGACTCACCGCCCCAATAACCCCCGCAACTCCTCCCCCGGCCTCTCCGCCCTCATCAACGACTCCCCAACCAAAAACGCCCCAAACCCCGCCGCCCGCAACCGCGCAATATCCGCGCCCGAATGAATCCCACTCTCCGCCACCCGCAAAACCCCATCCGGCATCAACTCCGCCAACCGCAACGATGTTTCCAAATCCACAACAAACGTCTTCAAATTCCGGTTGTTCACGCCAATCGTCTCGAACCCCAAATCCAAAGCCCGCTTCAATTCATCTTCATCATGCACTTCGCACAAAACATCCAATCCCATCCCCCGCGCCGCAGCCCCCAACGAATGCAACTCCCCATCCGCCAACCCAGCCACGATCAAAAGCACCGCATCCGCTCCATACGCCCGAGCTTCCAATATCTGAAATTCATCCACAACAAAATCTTTCCGCAAACAAGGAATCCCGCAAGCCGCGGAAGCCAACCGCAAATTCTCCAGCGACCCCTGAAAATACTCCTCATCCGTCAACACCGACAGCGCCGCCGCCCCAGCCACCTCCAACTCCGCCGCCAATCCCCCCGCATCAAACTCCGCCCGAATCAATCCCTTCGACGGCGAAGCCTTCTTCAACTCCGCAATCACCGCCACCCCACTCGCCGCAACTTCCACCAACCTCCGCCGAAATCCCCGCGCCACATGCGCCTCAGCCCGCCGCTCCAACTCCCGCACATCCGCCCCACGCCGCGTTTCTTCAACGCGCCGCCGGGTACTGTGAAGAATTTGTTCCAGTAAGCTCATAGAAAATTTCCCTGAGTAGCGATTGCGTTGGAGTTAGAGAGAGAGAAAAGACTGGAAGGCTGCTTTAGAAGCGCCAAAATCGAGGGTAATACAGATAAAATCGCCCACGCACCGAGGAGGTGCTCGCAAAACTCAACCCGGTTTGGATTCCGGTCCGCATAACGAAGCAGTAGTATTCCACAGCCCCGCCAAATATGCAAAACTTTGCGTGAAGCTGGCTCTCAACCTTCGATCTCGCTGACTCCTCTAGACAAGGGTGCCGGGTGCCCCGTCCTTGTCGCGGTTTTTCCTTTGCGAAGGGGCGGGCTTTACCAGACTCTACTCGGAAAAGCTTTGTGCGGCGCAGGGCTTCAGCAGCGCCGCACCTCATTGTGTGGGGCGGACACTCCTGTCCGCCGCAGTTGGGGTAAATGGCACGAGGATTTTGTAGACGAAAAATTCGAAACCAAAGCACTACGGCGAACAAAAGCGTCCACCACAAAATTCCAGAAAACTTAAAAAACAATGTCATCCCGACCAAAGTGGAGGGACCTGCTCCCGAGCCTGCCGAAGGAGATCCAGAGTAAAAGCTTGTCATCCCGACGGCAGGAGGGATCCGCAGTAAAAAACTTTGTCATCCCGACCAACGTGGAGGAACCTGCTCCTGAGCCTGCCGAAGGGGATCTAGAGTAAAAGCTTGTCATCCCGACGACAGGAGGGATCTGCAGTTAAGCAAAGGCTTGTCATCCCGACCGCAGCGGAGGGACCTGCTTCTGCTCTTCCCCCACTCCGTTCCTCGCTCCGCAACCTGTGCAAATCTTTTCCCTTGACGCCGTTCCAATCCGTGCTATCGTCTCCTACAACTTCGCTCCCGCCCTCCTCGAAGTCGCTAGAAATTCCCTGGGGCCCTGTGGGGCAGTCCTTCATGTTTCGCAAAACGTTTCTCTTCCTAATTTTTGCCCTCGTATTTTTGACGCAATTCGCCAAAGCTCAAGCGCTCTCCAACCAGATGTCGACGGCGACTACCACTGGCGCTCTTCCGTATACGACCCATGAAATCGCACGCGAGGATATCTCTCTCGCCACGGGGGCGTTGCACGCCTACATTCCCATAGTTTCCCTTCAGGGTAAGGGAGGGCAGACGCTAAACCTGGGCTGGGCATACGATAGCCGCCCCTACAGCCTTCTAGAGCAAGATAATTCGCAGGGCTGGAACGATCCGACTGGGTTACTCTATCCGTATAATTACGCAGTCTGGTCGGTCTCGCCGGATGCTCTCGGCTACATCACTTATCCCCATCTGCGGGCATCCTGGCTGTTTGTACAAGACTACGGAGACTTCAACTGCGGATCAGGGGGTCGTTCGTTTTGCGCAAACTACCCTCTCTTCTGCACCGCAAATTTCGTTTTTCGCGATGAATATGGCACGAACCACAGCTTCTACGTGTCCCGCGATTGCTCTTATACGGGCAACACGAATGGACAGCTTATTCATACGATGACAGTTAAGGATGTCGACGATGGATCAGCCATGCGTTTGGACGCTTCGAATCCGAATGACATCATCGTCCGAGCTAAGGATGGAACGGCGTATCACTTCCCGCCCGTCACCACCTTCCCCCCTAGTAACACGGCGCAGGGGACATCAAATCTTCTTTACTACGACAATGATTTTGTCAAAATCGTGGATCCAAACGGAAACACCATCACGAAAAGTGGAATTACCATCACGGATAGCGTCGGACGCACCCTCACCGGTCTTAGCTGGAAAGATTCCAATGGCCAGATTCAAGCGGTGGGCTCCGCGCCGGGAGGTCCGGTCGGACCGACGGTAGCCACAGATGCCAGCAATTGCTCATTCAACAATCCTTATCAGAGCAATAGCCAGAGTGTCAGCTCAATCCTTGGCGGTGGGGATCTGAACGGCGGCCACTTGGCAAACAGCTACTCCCTGATCCTGCCGGGAGGTGCAACGTATGGCTTCCAGTTCGACTCCTTGGGAGAACTAACCAAGATCAACTATCCAGGGGGTGGCTATACACGATACGATTATCAAACTTTCTATCCGCAAATGAATTTGGGCAATCTGACCTGTTTTTCTGACCTGCGCGAAGTGTCGGCCAAGCATGTATGCAGTAGTAACTCTGCTTCGTGCACGACTGGCCAGGAGGAGACCACCACCTATACGCCTGCCTTCAATGGTTATTTGGAAGGGGCCAATTATAAGACGGATGTACGCGACCCTCTGGGCAACCGCACTCAGTATTGGTTCAGTGCTTTGAATCTGGGCAATGGTTCAGCGCGAAACCCTCGAGAAACAGATCGCCTCACCTATCAAGGTGAGTCTCAGTTGGCCAGGACGGTTCATACCGACTATACAAATGATTCGAGCAACACATCGTGCAGCGCTGGGCTCGGTTGCTTCGACTATGCGCTGCCGTACAAAGTAACGACAACGTTGAACGACATCAGCCCTCCATTGATCAGTGTAGTTCTCACAAAATATGACACCGTCGCCCAGAACAACAATGCCCTCACCTACGACCCTCCACCCCTTCCTTTGCCTCAAATCATCATTGACAATCCTATAGAGACCGACGAATACGACTTTACCGGAGTGTTGGCGCGGAAGACCGTTTACACCTGGCAAAAGGGCGGCAACTACGATCCAGGAACGCTGCATATCCTAAACCGCCCAGCTAGTCAGACAATTACTGACCCGGCCTCCGGCAAGCAAACAACAATCAGCTACACCTACGACACGAACGGCAACATGCTCACGAAGGGTGTAGGAGGCACCGGAATTACAACCTTAACCACCCAATACACCTACAATTCGTACGGGGATGCGACTTTGGTGAAAGATCCCCTGCTGCACCAAACGCATTACGGCTATGCCAGTCCGTGGTACGACACTGCATGCGCTCAGAGCGCAGATTCGTCCGGGCATCCCACTTACGTCACAAACGCACTGAATCAGGTTACGAATCTTAAATACTACTCTTGTACCGGCCTTCTCGCCACGGCAACAGACCCGAATAACCAGGTCACGACCTATGCCTTTGACGGTGCGAACAGAGTCGCCAGCGTCACCTATGCTAATAGTGGTCAGACAAGCAATGCTTACGTCGATACAGCGCCTCAGTCCGTAACAACTACAACAAAAGTCACGACAACTCCGACCGTTATCAACGAAGTGACGAAGAAGCTACTCGACGGTTTGGGTCGCGAAAACCAAAACCAGCTCTTCTCGGATCCGGAAGGGGTCACTTACGGGGACACTACCTACGATGCCGACGAACGCGTGGCCACCGTCTCCAACCCTTATCGGTCAGTGAGCGACCCGACCTATGGCCTCACGAGCTACGTTTACGACGCATTGGGTCGCGTTTGCGTGACCGTGCCCTCCGATATCACCGCCGTTCCAACTAGCTGTCCAACAACTCCTCCCTCAGGAAGCTCGTCCGCTAGCTACTCCGGCAATTTGACGACCGTTACGGATGAAGCAGGCAGCCAACGCGCTTCCCGTACAGATGCGCTTGGCCGCTTGATCGAAGTAGATGAACCGGGGCACTCTTACACCTTGAGCGGCGGAACTGGCGGGAACGGGTCGATATCCATCACAGGGCCAACGTGCAGCATCGTGCAGGGCGGCGGAACCATGTCGATCACAATCAACGGCGCCTATACCGCGACCGCGAATTACACGTGTGCCAATTCAGCAGCCTCTTTGGCGTCAACTCTTGCAGCACAATTGAACTCTTACTCCCTGATTTCAGCCACCGCAACTTCGAGTGGCTCCACCTCTGGTACCGTGAACATTCAGGCTCTAGGAATTGGAGCCGCCACGAACTACCCCTATTCCACAAGCAACGTGATTCAGGGCCAGAACCTGGGCTACAACATCTCAGGGAGCGGCAGCCTGTCCGGCGGCACAGACCCGAACAAGGTATACAACCTAACCTCATCGCTTTCTTTGAGCAACCCCGCCATCACTTTGTACACGTACGACGCGTTGGGAAATCTAACCTGCGTCGAGCAACATGGCACGGCAAACGGCACGGGCTGCTCCTATCCGCCTTCCAATGATCCCAGCAGCCCTTGGCATATCCGCCGTTTCACCTATGATCCGCTCTCTCGCTTGCTCGCGGCTACCAATCCTGAATCCGGCACCATCAGTTACACTTACGACGCCGATAGCAACGTCCTCACAAAGGGCTCCCCAAGTCCCAATAAGATTCCGGCTGACACCAGCGCCCCGCTTACGCTAACCACTACATACACTTACGATCTCGGAAACAGGCTCACGAAAAAGAGCTATTCCGACACCACCGCCCCCGTGGAGTTTGCCTACGACGGCAATACCCCCGCGCTCTGCACACCCCCCGCGATTCCAGCCCCGGGAGCAGCCAACCTCGTTGGCCGTCGTTCCAGCATGTGCGACGCCACTGGCAGCGCGGCATGGAGCTATAGTCCCGTCGGACGACCCATCACCGAAACCCGCTTGCTCACCGGTGTTTCAACCGCTAAAAACATCAATTACGGTTTCAATCTCGATGGGTCACTCGCCGCTCTGACCTACCCCAGCGGGAGAAAAATCACCTACGCGCCCAGCGGTGCGGGTCGAACGCTCTCGGCCATCGATACCTCCAATGCAGTCAAATATGTCACCAGCGCCTTATATGCTCCGCAAGGAGGTCTTTCCTCCATGGTCAATGGATTCACCAGCACTTTCGCGGGCATCACCACGACCAATTCCTACAACAAGCGCTTGCAATCCGTAACGCTTTCGGCAGCCGCACCTAGCCAGACGGTGCTGAGCCTCAGCTACAATCTCCACCTCGGTACAGGCGACAACGGCAATATCTACCAAATCGTGAATAATCGAGATACCACTCGTAACGCCAACTACTTGTATGACCCGCTGAATCGCATCCTCCAGGCCAACACAGTTGCAACCACGGGTACAAACTGCTGGGGCGAAGCCTTCGCCGTCGATGCCTGGGGCAATCTTACCGGGCGCTCCGGAGTAGCGGGCATGACCGGATGCAGCACCGAAGCCTTAACCGCCACGCCCGCGTCCAACAATCGCATCGCGAGCTACTGCTATGACATTGCAGGCAACCTGCTCGGCACCACTCCGTGCCCGAGCCTGCCCTACACGCCCACCAACACCTACGACGCCGAAAACCGCCTTCTCAGTCCTGCCACGGGATTTTCCTACGCCTACGACGGCAAAGGCGAGCGCGTCAAGAAATGTACGAACACAGGGTGTACAACAGGAACGCTCTACTGGAAAGGATCGGGCAGTGACACTCTGTTGGAAAGTAGCGTTACGGGAAGCGGAACGGAAGAGTATATTTTCTTCAATGGCAAGAGAGTCGCACGGCGGGATGCAAGCAATTCGGCTGTGCACTACTATTTCTCGGATCACCTTGGGTCGGCCAGCGTGATCACCAGCGCAACCGGCACCAGCCAGGAAGAATCCGATTACTACCCCTACGGCGGCGAGCGAGTCATCACGAACGGCGACCCAAACACGTACAAATTCACTGGCAAAGAACGCGATGCCGAATCCGGCCTTGATAACTTCGGGGCGCGGTACATGGCGAGCACGATGGGCCGCTTCATGTCGGCCGATCCTTCTAGGCTGAGCGTGTTCTTTACCAATCCTCAGAGCTGGAACAGGTACTCGTATGTGTACAACAATCCCCTTCGGCTGACGGACGACAATGGGAAGTGGCCGACCGATATCCACAACCAGATCATCGATAACTCGTTCCCTAATTTAACGGCAGCACAGCGGCAGATTCTGAAGAACGTCAGCGCCCAGCAGGACAGCATCTTGGGGGGCGGGCAGGCAAACAGCGCCTCTTTCGAGCACGCAATGCGAGGCCCGAATCAGACGGTCGAACAGGCACAAGGTCAGTTCAATGACTTTGTGTCGGGCACGGAAACTAGCGCCCAGACGGCGGAGTGGACGTTCTGGCTGAACGATCCTGACAATGCGGGGTCGCTGAGTGATGAAGCTCTGGCCCGTTTCGCGGAGGCGTTGCACGCGATCCTGGATTCAACGTCTCCGGCCCATGCGGGTTTCCAAAAATGGGACTGGAGGAATCCTGGTCTTATCATCGCGCACCACAATGCTGAGAAGACAATCAATCCTCAGCAAATGCTGAATGCGGTCACCTCAGCCCAGAACGCCTTTAACTTAACGTTTGGAAATTTCGGTTTCACAGCGCCGCCGCCGAAGGAGCATGTGACGCACAAAATCTGCTACACCGACGACAAGGGCAAGCAGGTTTGCCAATGAGGGTGTGTGGCAGGCCACACGATGAAGCCACAAGTTCGTAGATACGCAGGGTCATTTGGAGTCGCGCTTGCCCTGACCGTGGTCGTGGGTGCGGTTGCGAGTTTGCCGAGGTGGTCTGCCGTCGGCGTGCTGTTGGCGCCCGGAATGCTGGCCGCAGCGATCGTTTTTCCTGAGGGCATCAACTCGGACTGGGGGAACACATATCTAGTGCTCGCAGCTTTGATGAATGCCTTTTTGCTGGCCTGGCCGGTGTTGTGGTTCTGGACGTGGATCGGACACTCTCGGCGGCGGGGCTGATTTACGTGCGGAGGGAGAATCTATGAACCATTGCTTGCGCCTGGTGTTGGCTGTTTCTTTTGTTGCTCTCTTTACGGGTGAACTGTGCTTCGCGCAGGGTTCGCAGTCGAAAGAAGAGCTGCTGGAGCAAGCACGGCAGGAATATATTGCGGGGAAGTTTGCCGACGCGGAACGTGACTTTCGGGAGTTAGTGAAACGCGACCCAGCGGACATCGATGCTCAGGCGTACCTTGGACATGCTCTGTTTAGGCAGCAGAAATATGCAGACGCCGTGGTTCCCTATGAAAAGGTACGTCAGTTGGAAGCCAGCGGCAGCAAGCTCCCGTCGGATCAGCACCGTGTCCTCATAGACCAGTTGGCAATGGCTTATGGGATTAGCGGCGATCTAAAAAAGACTCATGCTCTCTTGGAGAGTGCGATTCGAGATGATCCCGAGTATCCCCTGAACTATTACAACCTGGCCTGCGCTTACGCTGAGGAGGGTGACAAGGGCAAAGCGCTCACAAATCTCTCTCTTGCCTTTCAGCACAAAGAGCACGTTCTGAAAGGTGAACAGATGCCTGATCCCCGCACCGATTCCTCCTTCCAGAAGTACGTTCGAGACGAGGACTTCACCAAACTGATGACGAAACTCGGCTACAAATGACCCGTTTTCGCCGCCGTGGAAAGCGTCCTGAAAACCTACCAAGCAATCCTGGCGGGTGGCCCAGGCTTTGATCTAGCTCCTCCATTCCGGACAGATGGGTGCCCCACCCTTGGCTTTTCAAGGGCGGGTAACCACACTGTCGGCACTACTTGATTTCACGCGCCCACTTCCGGAGCGCCCCGCCACTCATTCACCGCAACAATGCTTTAACATTGTCTAAGTAAACAATCGGGCCACTCACCAGCTGCAACCACCCTCCGCAGGCGGATGGCCGACCCTTCCACCGCTTTTGATCTCCATTCCATAATCAGAATATAGGGTGCCCCGTCCTTTGCGTTTTTGGCAAAGGGCGGGAATCGCGCTGCCTGGGACAACGGCGGTTCAAGCCACCCGGTCTCGAAACGAAATCTCCCCCCCAACCCTCATTCACCCGCTGGTGGCCCATTCAAGCCATCTTTTGGCTTGAGTGGGGCATTTCAATCGCCGCCATCCCCCACCCACCGCCCCACACGCAGGGCGGATCCCCAAAGTGCGGCCCACCTCACTTGCAGATCGCTTCCAGCTCCTTATACGGCTTCGGAGTAACCTCAGGAAACGCGATCTTCTTCGCCACCATCATCTGATCCACCAACGACCCGCCATCCTTCAGCCCAAGATCCGGATCGCTCGCATACGCTGGATCGCTCTCCGCCTCTTCCAATGTCACCACCTTCAATCCCTTTTTCTTCAGCAAATCAAAAACTTCCGGCAAAATCGTGCTGCTATAAGCCCCCAAATGCAGCAGTAAAACGTGGCTGATGTCATGCCCATACACCAGCTTCGCCAGCTCCCGGTCATAGTCAATGTACGTCGATGCCGTACTCAAGTAGCTAGTGTGCAGATATTCGATCGCCTTGGCATCTTTCTTATCCACGCACCGCGCATACGCGCTGTTCCAAAGATAGTCTTCCCAATCCATCGTAATCTGCGCAATCTTGTACCCGCGCTTCGCCAAAATATCCCGCACCGCCCG
>JAYTQD010000732.1:0-2341 GCA_043746935.1 Acidobacteriaceae bacterium
ATGAACGTGCGGACCACAGGCAGCAACCGCCCGACGAACACGGCAGCTTGCCCCCAGCGCTGAAAAAAATGGTCGGCCCAGTCCAGCTCGCGGCGACCCATCAGTATGTAAGAACCGAATCGTTCCACAAGCGGGCGCCCGCCATAAAAACCAATTTCGTAAGCGACGAGCGACCCGAGATTGCATCCGATGGCCCCGGCAGTTGCCGCCCAGAACAAGCTCATTTTGCCATCGAAAACCAAATACCCAGCAAATGGCATAATCAGCTCCGACGGCAACGGAATACACGCCGACTCAATCGCCATCAGTAAGGCAATGCCGCCGTAACCGGTTACCCCGATCACGGTCTTGATCAACACAAAAAGAACAGCCAGGATTTTTTCAGTCATGGAGGAAGGTTCGATGGAGGCACGGGCGTCCTCGCCTGTGCGCTCTGCAATTAGCTACTCATTCTGCGTGAACGTATACCCCGGCAAGGCACAACCCTCGGCATCCTTGGCCACTTTCACCTTCACGGTGGGCGCATCAGGCGCATTCAGCTCGGCGGGACGCATCACGGCAAACTGCGTAAACACTTCGTTGAAGACGCGCGTGACGAGATAATTCTGCCCATCCTCATCGCGCCGCCACACCTGTCCAAGACGAATCATTTTCACTGCCATGATGTATTCAAGGGTACGGGGACACGCGCAGGGCGTCAATGCCAAGGCAGGCACAGAAGACTTTGGTAGGATGACCTTTCCCGACTAAAGATCGATGGAGGCGCGGGCGTCCTCGCCCGTGCGAAGGAGCACTAGAGATGGTTCGCGGAAAAACCACCCGGCAGCCGATCAAGAAGACGACAAAAAGCCCGAAGCCCGTCAAAACAAAGCCTGTCAAAAAAGCGGCGAAGAAATCCGCGCGCCCCGCTTTCACCAAAAACTATCAGCCGCTAGCATCGGCGAGGGTGTCGGACATTCTGCAACGCCTCGACGCACTCTATCCGAACGTCACCTGCGCTCTTCACCACAAGAACGCTTGGGAATTGGTCGTGGCCACCATCCTCTCGGCACAGTGTACCGACGTGCGCGTCAACATAGTCACGCCTGGGCTGTTTGCTAAATACCCAACGACGCAGCACTTCGCCGCGCTCGAACCCGAAGAACTGGAGTCCGACATCCGCTCCACAGGTTTTTACCGAAACAAATCAAAATCGGTAGTCGGCGCGGCGCGGATGCTGCTCGCCGATTTCGGCGGCGTGGTTCCAGACGAAATGGACAAGCTGCTGACGCTGCCCGGAGTAGCCAGGAAAACGGCGAATGTCGTCCTCGGCAGCTGGTTCGGCAAAGGCGTAGGCGTAGTCGTGGACACCCACGTCCACCGCATCTCCCGCCGCCTGGAACTCACCACAAACGACGATCCCGGCAAAATCGAGCAAGACCTACTGAAAGTGATTCCACAGCCGAAGTGGATTCTGTTCTCGCATCAGATCATTCATCACGGACGCAGCCTCTGCATCGCCCGCAAGCCGAAATGCGTCGCGTGTCCGCTGGAGAATTTGTGCCACGCCGGGGATAAGACCTGGTCCACAGTGGAGATGCACAAGGGCGCGGAGTAGCTATCTGACACTCCGCCAGCTAAAACACTTGTCATTCCGACCGCAGGGAGGAATCTGCTAGAACAGGCGTCATCGCCTTACCCCACTCAGCCGCCAGATCCTCCCCAGCGGGATTGCTAGCCTCGATCAACGCAACTTTCTTTTCCCGCCTCCACTTCTTGATCTCAGTCTCGCGCGCAATGGCGTTGTTCACGTATTGAAATACTTCGTAGTAAACCAGCCGATTGATGCTGTATCTCTTGGCGAAGCCATCACTGTCCCCGGATTTGTGCTGCAAAACACGCGACATAAGGAATCCCGTGACGCCCGTGTACAGGACTCGGCCAGCGCTGGCCATGATGTAAACGTAGTACCGTTTTTCCCGAGGCAAGAGCAGATTCCTCCTACGGTCGGAATGACAATTCTGAAGGGTACTGACGCCCCAGGGAGCACGCTAGTCCACCAAAGACTGGTCCCAATACGGTTGTCAATAAGCGTTGTCAATAAGCGCTTGTCATTTAAGCTTGTCATTCCGACCGAAGGGAGGAATCTGCTCTTAGGGTGCAAGCCAAGACCGCTCTGCTAAACTTTCCTCAACTCCACTCATGAGGAACCCATGCGTCACACCCTCCTGCTTGCTATCGTTGTTTGTATGAGCTCGATTGCGCTTTCCCAAACCCTTCCCGCCCCGCAGGTCGTCACCGACCCCAAGCTGATCGCCGGCAAGAACAACCTCAACGTCGCCAAGCTCTCCATCGAGAAGCT
>JAYTQD010000733.1:0-6212 GCA_043746935.1 Acidobacteriaceae bacterium
CTTGGAAAGTGCCTCGGCAATTTGGCTGGCGTAGCCTACAGCTTCGTCAATTGGCAGCGGCCCGCGCTTAATCCGCGACGACAGCGTCGCGCCGCGCACATGCTCCATGACGATGAAGTCGGTATCGCCTTCGGAATTAATCTCGTAAATCGTAATGATGTTGGGATGATTGAGAGAAGAAGCAGCCATGGCCTCGCGTTGAAAGCGCCGCCGGGAGGTTTCGTCCAGCGTGCGATCAGGCGGCAGGACCTTAATGGCCACGTCGCGGCCCAGGCGGCTGTCGCGGGCGCGGTAGACCTCGCCCATGCCTCCAGCTCCAAGCGACTCCACTACCTCGTAATGAGAGAGCTTGCGACCGATCATCTTTGTCTTGGCGTGCGTCTAATACTTAAATTTTGTCATTCTGAGCGCAGCGAAGAATCCCTACACTCTTCACCCCGCCGCATCGCTTCCAGCTTTCTTGCGACTCAGCGTCCCTGCAAGAAAGTTTGAAAGACCCTGGACCACTCCAGCATCCTGGGGATCCTTCGCTTCGCTCAGGATGACAATCCTGAAGAGATTTCATTCGACCAGCTACTACGCCCGCGATTCTACTACGGGAAAGCTTACCAGCCAGCGGCACGGATGGGGAGTGGCAGTAACGAAACGTGCCAGAAAAGCAAGAGAAAGGCCGCTCGCGAGAGCGGCCTTTCTCTCTGTCCGTCTAACTAAAGCTAGTCGCCAGCCACCGGCTCTTCCACTTCAACTTTGGGCGCGGGAGCAATGCCACCGTTCCCCGCCGGAGCAATCGCCGACAGCGGAATAAACCCGCCTTCGGAAGCTTGCGGCTTCTCCTTGAGGACAACCTCGCGGTAAAGCGCCGCCATCTTGGCATCCTGCAACGTGGTTTCCTTCTGCTTTTCGTCCCGAGCACGCGTCTTTTCCTCGCGGGCCGTTTTGGCAATGCCCTTCGAGTCCAGATCGTGCTGAATTTCCGTGGTCACGATTTCATCGCGCAGCATGAGAGTATGCTCGGCCGATTCCATCTTGACCTTCTTGCCACCCGCGAAGATTTCATGCCGTCCGTGCTCTTCGTACCACTTGGTGAGCGTGGCCGTCATGTGCATCTTCTCGATAATGTTGCGCCATCCCACGCCGGTGTTGTAGGCGCAGAAGGAGATTTCGCCTTCCTGCGTGGCGTAAGGAATGATGCACTGCTCGGTGCGGCGGAAATCGTAGTTGTACAAATCCTGGAACCACATTCCCGCGATGAACAGGAAGTTCCAGCGGTCTGTGCGGCGCTTTTCAATATCTTCGATCGTGCGGTCCGGCCCGACCTTGCCGTAATTGTGACCCGTAGCGTTGAAGTTCTTATCGAACTTCTTCAGCAGGTCAATCATCTTGAAGTGTGTTGGCGACTGGAATGAATCGTAGTTCTTCATCAGCGCCAGAGCCATCCCGACAACCGTCAGGAACTTGCCGCGAGCCGCATCGTTAACCTTGGCCACGTCTTTCGCGAGCTGGTCGCCGTGCAGGAACGCGGTTACTGGAACGGCTTCCTTGGTTTCCTTGTCGATCATGATGGCCATGCCCGTACCGCAGTTCGGGTGGCAGCCACAGCTCAACTGGCCCCAGTCGGAATCCGGACCCTTGACCAAATCGCCCCAATCCGAGAACGTGCTCATGAAGGAAATCGGGAACCAGTCGCGGGAAGGTTCGCCCAAGCCGGTTTGCGTTTTCACATCATGCGCCAGATGCGACAGCGTATAGCGCTGCGCTTCGCGGCGGTCGTCGGTCACAGCTTCGTCGCGGCCGGTGAACGAAACCGGCTGGAACGACAGGAAGCTGATGCGCTTCGGGTTATCCAAAGCAAACTTAATGATGCGGCCGACCTGCTCGTTGTTGATGCCGTTGACGATGGTCACGACCGGCACAATCTCGACGCCCGCGCGATGCAGGTTGTCGATGGCCTTCAACTTCACATCAAACAGGTTGCCGACAGCGCGATGCGCGTTAGCAGCGTTGCCGATGCCGTCAAACTGCAAGTACGCGTAACGAAGACCAGCCTCAGCCGCCTGCTGCGCAAACTCGAAGCTCTTGGCGAACTCAATGCCGTTGGTTGCAGCCTGCACCGAGTTGTAACCCACCTTGCGCGCGTAACGAACCGCGTCCAAGAAGTAAGGAGACAACGTAGGCTCGCCGCCCGAGAACTGCACCGACATTTGCCGTCTCGGCTTGATGGTGATGGCGTTATCCAGCATCGTCTGGATTTCTTCCCACGTCAGCTCATGCACAAAGCCGACCTGGTTGGCGTCCATGAAGCAGGGATCGCACATCATGTTGCAGCGGTTCGTCAGATCGATGGTCAGCACCGAGCCGCGGCCATATTTCACCGTGCTGCTGCCGTGGTGGTGGAGTTTTTCGTCGTTGTGGGCCTTGATGTCGCGGCCCGGGAAAGTTTCTTCCAGGTGGTTCGAGAACTCGGGATCAATCGACATCACGTCTTCAAAGTGGCCGTGAGTCGGGCAGTCCTTGACCATCAGGATCTTGCCGTCGCGCTCGATAATCTGCGCTTTGATCTCGCCGACTTTCTCGTTCATTAACACTTCGTAAGGCAGCTTGCCATCCAGAATCTGCTGCCGGATCTCCGGCACGCACTTCGGGCAAAGCGAATCCGTCGTACGGGGCCAGCCTAGCGGTGGCTTGCTCTTCTCATAGGACTTCAACAAAGGTTTATCCGACCATCTCGGGACAATTCCCGGGTTCTGGCTGATCCGGTTGACGCGGTCAAATACCGCCCAAACACCCTTGGCGCCGTACGTTAGAGCCTTTTCCACATACTTGATTGGCTTATGCATGTCCTCTCGCTTTCGCGAAAAAATTAACCGCAGAATCTTGATTCCACAGCGTTTGCTGGCTTACTTCGTGGTCGAACGATTCTGGGCTAAACCTGGGAAAGGTCAAACCCAAGGCATCTCCCCTGTTTCCTTCCAAAACGGCTGGATTATTCAGGGTAGACCTGTACGTTATATAGATTACCCGGCCCGGTCGGGCCTTCCACCTAAGAACTCAATGAACCGTCAGAATCGCAGGTTGAACGGTAACAGAGGGCATTGTTCGGAGGTAAGTGATTGAAAAGGAAAGGGTTCGTTGGGTGGCGGCCACCATCAACCGTGGGAGAATTTCCGTCCACCTCACCCCCAAGACTTGTCATCCCGACCAACGGAAGGAAATCTGTTCTTTCGCAAGAAGTTGACGCACCGCTTCTGGGCAGAGAACGGCTTCAGCCCTTGCGATTAACGCCCTGAAATGAACGGGGCTAGGCCCTGGAGGTAAGAACTAGCACCTTTCCAACGAATACCATTTCGGACCATTTAAGATCGTTTCAGATTGCAGGGAGAGTGACGATGACCCCAAGGCGGACAAGTATTTCGCCGAGCGCGCAAAGCGTGCGGACCCAACATCAAGGTTGTCGAGATTCTTAACCGCGTCGGCAAGGAAAATCCGCCGATTCCACGCGATGAGCTGCCTCCGGAATTTGAACCGAACATCTTGAAGACTCTCCCCCTCACCCAATTTGCCATTCCCCCTCGAACATAAGACAATGACGGACGTTCTTTCCGCGAGTCTTTTATCCCTATGAATCGTGAATATCACCGCTGGCACAGCAAAGACCTCAACCGTGACATGGAGATGCTCGTTTTCGGCCATGCCGGCATGCCCATAATCGTCTTCCCTACCTCGATGGGCCGGTTTTTCGAGTATTCCGACCGCGGCATGATTGGCGTCCTTGGTCACAAGATCGACAGCGGCCAGCTTCAGGTTTTTTGCCCAGATAGCGTGGACATGGAAAGCTGGTACAACAAGGGCGCGCATCCCCGCTGGCGCGTCTTGCGGCATGTGCAGTATGAGAGTTACATCCTCAACGATGTCCTGCCACTGATCCGCAACAAGAACAACAACGGACAACTCACCCTCACCGGATGCAGCTTCGGTGGTTACCAGGCGTTGAATTTCGCGCTCAAGCACCCCGACGTGGTCACGCACTGCGTCTGCATGAGCGGCTCCTACGACATCAAGCAGTTCCTGAACGGCTACTATGACAATGATTGCTACTTCAACAGTCCGCCGGATTTCCTGCCAAATATGACGGACGAGTGGTTTCTGCGCCAATATCGGGAGCACGTGCGCTGGGTTCTGGCGTCCAGCGACTGGGATATGTGCCTCGACCAAAACGTCAAAATGGCTGGCATCCTCCATGGCAAAGACATCCCACACTGGCTCGATATTTGGGGCGATAACAGCAAGCATGACTGGCCTTTGTGGTTGCGCATGGCGGTGAAGTATTTTTAAGTTTCAAGGTTTTGGTAGAGCGCGGCTTTAGCCGCTGGAACACACCAAACATAGATTTGAGGTCTTTAAAATGAAAAAAATCGGCATCCTATTTGGCAAAGAAAACACGTTCCCGCTGGCCGTGGTTGAACGCATCAATTCCATGAACGTGCCCAATGTCACGGCGGAGTTCGTCAAGATTGGCGGCATCCAGATGGCTGCGCCAAGCGGGTACGCCGTCATCATCGACCGTATCTCGCAGGACATCGAATTCTATCGGGCGTTTCTCAAGAACGCTGCCCTGTCCGGGACGATCGTCATCAACAATCCGTTCTGGTGGACCGCCGACGATAAGTTCTTCAACTACGCTCTGGCGACAAAGCTTGGCGTGGCCATTCCGCCAACGGTGATTCTGCCGCAGCGCGAGCATCCACCGGACACCTCGGAACAATCGATGCGGAACTTGATCTATCCGCTCAACTGGGAGGAAATCTTTTCCTACGTCGGCTTCCCGGCGTTCCTCAAGCCCTACGACGGGGGCGGGTGGAAACACGTTTACAAAATCCACACGCAGAATGAATTTTTCGAGCGCTATAACGAAACTGGCAACCTGTGCATGACCTTGCAACGCGGCGTGGAGTTCGAGGACTATTTCCGCTGCTACGTCATCGGCCAGGAAAAAGTCCACATCATGCGCTACGACCCGAAAGCGCCGCACCATGAACGCTACGTCAAGGGCAATCCGCAACCGGCACCCGCGCTGCGCGACCGCATCGTCAAGGATTCGCTGACGCTCTGCCGTGCTCTGGGCTATGACCTCAATACAGTCGAATTCGCCGTCGAGAACGGCATTCCTTACGCCATCGACTTCATGAACCCAGCTCCGGACGCGGACATCAATTCTGTTGGCCCGGAAAACTTCGAATGGGTTGTCCAAGCCGTGGCTGAGATGGCAGTCAAGAAGGCGCTCAGCGGCGAAAATCCCACCAGCGAACTGCGCTGGTCGTCGTTTCTCTCGGGCCAATAGACCCGGGATGAACGGCGTCAGAGTTGCCCCAAAACGGGAAAAGTGGTGAGGGGTGTACACCATTTTCCCCCAACTCATCGCAGCGAAAGTAACAAAATGTGCAAGGGATTGCAGTTTTCATCGTTCCAAATATTATCTACTTTGATAACAGGCGGGGCGCGCTCAGATTACTACTTTAATATCAGACGGCGTCTGTGAAATCGACTCCTCGAAGTCCGGATTTTCCGCTCCGTTATACTGAGTTCGGGTTCAATCCAAATTCTGTCGCGGATCCACCAAGGCGGGTTCCCCATGCGGCCTAGTTTCACCATCGGAATTGAAGAGGAATACCAAACCGTTGATCCCACCACTCGGGATTTGCGCTCTCACATTCACGCCGAGATCATTGCCAAAGGCAAGATGATCCTGGAAGAGCGCGTGAAGCCTGAGATGCACCAGTCGGTGGTCGAAGTCGGTACCGGCATCTGCAAGAACATTAAGGAAGCCAAGGCCGAAGTCACGGGCCTCCGCCGCGATATGGTGCGTCTGGCTCGAGAAAACGGCTTGCGCCTTGCTTCGGCGGCGACCCATCCCTTCGCCGACTGGCGCGCGCAGGAAATTTATCCTGACGAGCGCTACCACGCCATTGTAGAAGACATGCAACTGGTGGCCCGCGCGAATCTGATTTTCGGCTTGCACGTTCACATCGGCATTGAGGACCGCGAGACAGCGATCCAAATCATGAACGCCGCCCGTTATTTCATTCCCCACATCTTGGCGCTCTCCACCAATTCGCCCTTCTGGCTGGGCATGAACACGGGCTTGAAGTCCTACCGCTGTAAAGTTTTTGATAAGTTCCCGCGCACCAACATCCCTGATTACTTCCCCAGCTACG